>CAZTXK010000001.1:0-39011 GCA_964617275.1 uncultured Dactylococcopsis sp.
TGCGAGAAGTTTTGTCTCTATTAGCGCGATCGGCTAATCTCAACTTAGTCTTTGCGGATCAAGCCGAAGAGAAAGCACAACAAACCATTTCTGTTGATTTAGAAAATGAATCCGTCCAGCAAGCCTTTAACTCCATTTTGCAGCTTTCTCGGTTACAAGCTAATCGCCGAGGCAATACCATTTTTGTCGGGTCCAATCTTCCTCAAGGGGTACGAAATGTAATGACCCGAACCCTACGTTTAAATCAAGTCTCTGTCTCCGCCGCCTCTACTTTTTTAGCGACCCAAGGTGCAGAAGTGCAACAAGTCGTTACCCCGGTGGAACGAGAATTTAACCAAGAAACTGGGGCCTTACTGCGAGAAACTGAACAGCCCTCAGAACTGAGAGCCCTCACCGCCGAACAACCAGAAGATGCAACTGGCGCTTTACTATTGGAGGGATTGTCAGTAGCAACGGATGAGCGACTCAACGCCATAACTGTAATTGGCTCTCCTCGCAAAATTTCCACGGCTGTTGACTTACTCAAACAACTTGATGCTCGTCGCCGTCAAGTCGCCGTTAATGTCAAAATTATCGATGTTAACCTGCTAAAAACAGAAAACTTTAATACCAGTTTTTCTTTTGGCATTGCTGATACCTTCTTCTCCTTTGATCGTGGAGAAGCCACTGTTGGTGTGGGACAATTATCACCCCCCTCTGCCGATCAGGTACGCACTGGGAGTCTTAATCGCCCGATTATTCCCAATCCCAACCCCAGTCAACAACAATTTATTGATCCCCAAACGGGCGAACCCACCGAGATTCCTGATGATCCCTTTGAAACCGGAGTAACTGGCTCAAATCGCCTATTTTTGACTGCGGATGGGGATGCGGTTCCGGTGCAACAATTAGAAGGGTTTGGTGGCAATAAAACCCCTTTAATCACTGAAAGCGCCCAGTTAGTACCTGCCATTGAAGGTCAAGCGGGAAGTTCTGGTTCACCTCCCTTATTTTTTGATGCCAATGGCAATCCTCGTTTACCCAGTGAACTACAACAAAATGGTGGTCAATTTCCAGCTTTAACTGATGAATCAGGCAACCTAGTTCCGGCAAGAGGAGCTGTGGAAGGAAGTGAAGGGGTTGCCCCCCGTTTCTTTGATCAAAATGGGGTTCCTCGTTTAATCAGTGAACTAGCCCCCTTTGGCGGAGAATTTCAACCGTTACAAGATGTTGGCAGTTTGTCAGATATTTTAGGCAGTGCGGCCCAATTAACGCGGAGTTTTTCTGACTTTATCAGTTTTCCCGATAAATTTCTAGCACAGTTACAAGCGACAGTAACCAGTGGCAATGGTAAAATTTTAACGGACCCAACCCTTGTAATTCAAGAAGGACAGACAGGTGGTGTTAAGCTTACACAAGAAGTTGTGGGTAATATTACCAGAGAAACTGAAACTAGCAACAACGTCACCACAATTACCACGACCGCAGAAATTGAAGAAGCCGGGTTAGAACTTAACATTGACGTGCAACAAATCGATGATAATGGGTTTATTACCTTAAATGTGAATCCCACTGTCACCTCAATTGCTAACACACAGAATCTAAATATAGGTAATAATTCTAACCAAATTGCCCTATTAAATAGACGAGAGCTTAATTCTGGTGAAATTCGCCTTCGGGATGGTCAAA
Source organism: uncultured Dactylococcopsis sp. (assembly GCA_964617275.1). Classification (GTDB taxonomy): domain Bacteria; phylum Cyanobacteriota; class Cyanobacteriia; order Cyanobacteriales; family Rubidibacteraceae; genus Halothece. Next base: position 1,669 of record CAZTXK010000001.1, read on the forward strand.
CCTTAATTTTAGCGGGTATTATTCAGGATCAAGATCGGACAACTGTGAATAAAGTTCCAATTTTAGGCGATCTTCCCATTATTGGATCTTTGTTTAGAAGCACCGAGCGAGAGAATGTTCGTCAGGAAGTGATTGTCTTGTTAACGCCTCAAATTTTGAATGATTCTCTAGAATCAGGGGGCGCAAGTGTCAATTATGAACCAGGTCCCGGGGCAAGAGAAATGCTAGAACAGCAAGGTTATCCCACTCCAAGGCGGCGGCGTTAGGATTCCGAAAAAGTCGTTAAAATTTAACTAAACCCGACCACAGGGAAAACATTATTGTCTGGTTTAGCTGATGAGTATCGACACCACTCCAACTGAATTTTTCCGCCCTCAACCCACGGGAGATAGCGACCTCTTAAAACAGCTCTCTTTTCTCCCGGGGCTGAAGGATCTCCTGATGTTACGGCAAGTCCACGCCCTTGAACATGGCACAGTCTGGATTTTAAGCGAAGATGGAACGAAAATGGGGCAACGAGTGAACGTGTCTCCCACTCGCACCGATAATGAAACTTTGGGGGGACTATCCACAGAAAAAGGATTTTATCTCTATGGCGAAGTTCCCCTACAGCAATTACAACGTGGCGTTAGCATCGCTTTACAACGGTTTCGGGAAGGAGAATGGGACTTAGCGGTTCATCCCCGTTGTGGCACGAATGTTTCTGTGGCACTATTGCTGAGTGCAGGATTCACTTTAAGCTCTCATGTCGTTTTGCCGAAAGACCCGATTTCGCAATTATTAGGGATGGGGCTGGGAATGACCGTGGCTTCTAGCCTTGCTACTGATGTTGGACAATGGACGCAAAAGTATTTAACGACGGCAGTGCCATTTAATTTGGAACTCGAAAATATTTACACAACCACTGATTTGTGGGGGCGTGAGGCAAATTTTGTGCAATTGAGATGGCGAAATTTGCAATAAAACTTAAAATCAAAACCCACCCATAAACGACAAACTAGTAGTAGGCTTGGTTTAAAAAGTTATTTTTTGAGAAATTTAATCATGGCAGAAGTCAATCGCAAAGATAAAGTTAGAATCCTTCGGAAAGAGTCCTACTGGTACGGCGACGTTGGTACAGTTGCCAGTGTCGATAAAAGTGGCATCATCTATCCTGTTATTGTTCGGTTTGAGAAAGTCAACTACTCTGGGGTTAATACCAATAACTTCGGTTTAGAAGAAGTGGAAGTCGTGGAAGCGGCTCCCAAGAAAAAATCCAAATCTGGCAGTAAAGATGACAGCAAAGCTGCCGCTAGTAAAAGCGAATAAGGCAGGTTAGTGCCAGAGTTACCAGAAGTAGAAACGGTTTGTCGTGGGTTAAATAAGTTAACCCAAGGACAAGTTTTTCAGGGTGGGGAAGTGTTACTCGAACGTAGCATTGCTCACCCTGTTTCTATTGCAGCGTTTTGGCAAGGCTTAAAAAATACACAAATAGAGCAATGGCAACGGCGAGGTAAATATTTATTAGCTAAATTATCTTCGGGGGGTTGGTTTGGTGTTCATCTGCGGATGAGTGGTCAGTTATTATGGCTCAAACAAGAGGAACCGTTAGCGAAACATACAAGGTTGCGTTTCTTTTTTCCCAATAAACAGGAACTGCGTTTCATTGATTTACGGACGTTTGGTCGCGTGTGGTGGGTTCCGCCTGAGTATGAACCGGAAACCATTATCACGGGCTTAAAGAAGTTAGGAGTTGAGCCATTTTCGGAGCAGTTTACGCCGAGCTATTTGCAAGCTCAATTAAAAAATCGTCGCTGTGCGATTAAAACAGCGTTATTAGATCAAAAAGTTGTAGCTGGAATGGGGAATATTTATGCGGATGAGGCGTTGTTTTTAAGCCAAATCTTCCCCTTGCGAGAGGCAAGAGATTTAAGTGATACAGAAATCGAGGAGTTACACCAAGGGATTCTTTCTGTTTTAAAAACGGGAATTGAGGAGGGAGGAACTACCTTTAACAGTTTTCTCAATCTTTTGGGGGTGAATGGCAACTATATGGGAAAAGCGTGGGTTTATGGGCGGGAAGGAGAAACTTGTCGCTTGTGTCAGGGAGTGATTCAACGACACAAAATTAACGGGCGTTCTTCCCATTTTTGTCCTCAATGTCAGAAATGATCCTGTTTGATGAAAAGTATCCATCTCAATCCCCCCTAACCCCTCTGGTGATTGGGGGGAAAAGAAGATGGGAAGGTAGCACCAATTCTTATCCCGTTTGGTGAAAAGTACCCACCTAAATCCCCCCAACCCCCCTTCGTAAGGGGGGCTTAAGGAATCTGTAGCACCAATTATTCAAAATGGTATTAAAAATCGGATTATGGTAGCCAAGGATAGTCGCGAAAATTAGGTTTTCGTTTTTCGAGGAAGGCTTGTTTTCCCTCACTTCCTTCTTCTGTCATGTAGTAAAGAAGGGTGGCATTTCCCGCTAATTCTTGTAAGCCCATTTGTCCATCACAGTCGGCGTTAAAGGCTGCTTTGAGACAACGGATAGCGGTGGGACTTTTATCTAAAATTTCATTTGCCCAGTTAATCCCTTCTGCTTCTAATTGTTCCACAGGGACAACTGTGTTGACTAATCCCATATCTAACGCTTGCTGGGCGCTATATTGACGACAGAGAAACCAAATTTCTCGGGCTTTTTTCTGTCCAACAATACGGGCGAGATAACTAGCCCCAAACCCGCCGTCAAAACTTCCGACTTTTGGTCCAGTTTGCCCAAAAATGGCATTATCGGCAGCAATGGTGAGGTCACACATTAAGTGTAAAACATGACCGCCACCAATGGCGTAACCAGCGACTAAGGCAATGACGACTTTGGGGAGAGAACGAATTGCCCGTTGTAAGTCTAGTACGTTTAAGCGGGGGGTTCCCTCATCATCCATATAACCCGCTTTTCCCCTGACACTTTGGTCGCCTCCAGAACAAAAGGCATATTTGCCATCAGTATGGGGGCCAGCACCGGTTAGTAAAACCACGCCAATGTTGCGATCTTCGCGAATATGGGCAAGTGCTTCATAAAGCTCAAATACGGTTTGGGGGCGAAAAGCATTCCGTTTGTGGGGACGATTAATGGTCAGTTTGGCAATGCCATCTCCTTTTTCGTAGAAAATATCTTCATAGGTTTTAACGGTTTGCCAGTTTATTTGCATTTCTTAACTTTCTGTATTGGTTATTCGTTATTGGTTATTCGTTATTCGTCATTGCGAAGCCCTGAGCGGAGTCGAAGAGGTTGTTGGGCTACAAACAACGAAGGACAAACGACAAAGGACAAAAAAATCCCTTATTCTAGTTTTCCATTGGAAAGGGTGATGCTTGAGGAATTCTTTGTATTTTTTAATAATACTTAATATGTTGGTAACTTGCTTTGAAATCTCAACAATTTTTTATATTTTTTGTTCCTAATCCTTCTCTCAAATCGTTATGCTAAGAGAAGAAAGGTTATTTTGAATTAAGAAAATGGATATTGTCTCTTCTGCAAAACGGAATCCTACACAATGGTCAGTTGTGGTTTTTGTAACGCTTTGCTTTTGGTTAAGTGCAAGCATGGTCTTAGATTTTGTCATTATTCCCTCTCTGATGCAAGCGGGAATGATGGCTGAACCCGGATTTATTAGTGCTGGTTATTCGATGTTTGGTCTTTTTAATCAGATTGAATTACTCTGTGCTGGTCTCATTTTAAGTGGCTTTTTGGTTTTGAAGAGAAATCATATTCTGCCACAAGAACAAGGACAGTGGGCAATTATTTTTGCAACGTTTCTCTTGGCGATCGCTGTCATTTGTCGTTATTTTTTAACGCCGCAACTCAGTGGATTGGGAATTGACTTAAATTGGTTTGAAGCGAATCAAATTATGTCAGCAGAGATGATGAAGTTTCACTTTGGTTACTGGTTTTTAGAACTAACGAAATTTATTATGGGCGGACTCCTCTTAGTTTGGAGTTTTCAGGCTTGGAAACCAGAAAGAAGTTATTAATCGGAGTCTTCTAAAATTAAAAGTTTGAGGGCAAGGAAGATAAACCCGATCGCGGCGAGAGCTTTTAAGAGACGAGTGGGGAGAAGTTGAGCGACTCCTCCTCCTAAGAGAACTCCAAGAAAACTTGCCGTAAGTAGAGCAACAATACAACCAAATAACACAGCTGTGGGGAATTTGCTATTTCCTCCCAGCGCGATCGCGGCAAGTTGACTCTTATCCCCAATTTCAGCCACAAAAACGGTAACGAACGTTAACCCTAATAATTGCCAATCCATATAAAGTTAGACTCCTTCAATTACCTCACCCAACAATAAAACAGCAATCACTAATAGTAAAGAAGCGACCATAACTTCTAGTCGCTTTGGCGAAACCACTCTTGCTAACCATTGTCCTAACAACACCCCAATTAAACTGGTAGCAATCAAAGCTAGGGCTGCGCCAATGAAAACCACAAACGGCGATCGCGATTCAGCACTAATCAAAAGGGTTGCCAATTGCGTCTTGTCCCCAATTTCTGCAAGAAAAATGGTAATAAAGGTGGAGATAAAAACGGCAGAGAAGCCTTGCTTAAAGAGGGTGGAAGCGCGATCGCTCTGATGAGTCACGGCTGATTATTAATTCTACAGGATGTCCTGCTACATTGTATCGTGGCTGATAGTTAAACACTAAGCCCCTCTAAGAAAATGGAAACTAATTAAAGTTGTCAATCAGGATAGAAAACAATTAACTTAGTCTTAGATTCAGTAATCAGTGGTAAACATCCACTTTGGGTTCGTTGAGTTATTCCTCGTCTTCTGACAAATATGCTTCTAATTCGCACTTTGACCGTTGCTTAAGGCGAATTGAGCAAGATGTTCTTCGCATGGGCGCATTAGTGGAACAATCCTTCCGTTTAAGTCATGAGGCTCTTTTTGATAAAAACATTGAAGTGACAAAACAAATTAATGCTCTTGATGAACAAATTGACCAATATTATCGTCAAATTGAACTTGATTGCGTAACACTCATGACGTTACAAGCACCCGTCGCGAACGATTTACGACTCATTTGCGCCTATATGCAACTAATCCGAGATTTAGAACGGATTGGTGATTATGCCGAAGATTTAGCAGAGTTTGCGCTGAAACTATTTCCTTATTCGGCTCATGCTTGTTTACCTGAAGTGGCTGCCATGTCTCAGCAAACGCAAATGATGTTAGCCGCCAGTTTAGGGGCGTTGGCGGATTTAGATGATACCGCAGGAAGACGAGTTAAAGAAATGGATGATACGGTTGATGAGGCTTATGAACATCTTTATGCCACCCTAGCGAAAGATACTGATCTAACAGGGGGGGTAGAACCGATTTTATTATTAGGTTTAGTGATTCGACATTTAGAACGAATGGCGGATCACGCTACAAATATTGGGCAGCGAGTGTCTTATATTGTCACCGGCGATCGCGCTTAAGGTTCCCCCTCACTTTTAATTAGTGACAGAAGGGGGAGATCAAGAAGGTTTTAGGGTTAGCCCGAGAATAGACATTGCCCAGGCTGCTCCCATGATTGCATAAATCCCCCACTTTATTGTTTTTCATCCAATTTTCAAGCGATACTCCATGCAAGTTTTTTGCTGTTCAGGAGTCATATTTTCAAAACGATGAATAAAATCTGCCTCTGCACGTTCTATCATTTCTTTTACCGTATTAGAAGAGGTATAAATCATCGCTTCGAGAACACTTTTTGTTAATACTTCAATATCATCACCTGGTTTAGAATTTTCAGTAATATTTCCCATAATTTCTTCTAAAGAAAAAATGTAAGCCTTGGGATAATTCTGTTTAGTGGCTTCCACGTATTGTGTATGCAAAGCTTGAAGTGTTGTTTCTTTGGTAGCTGTTAAAACCATAAGGCTTAGTATTAATAATGAACAATTTTAGGTTACTAATCATTTTGTCCAATTAGCTGTTTACGATGAACGTTATTGATAATTTCCTTCCATCGGTAGATTTTTAAATAACAAGCACTTAACTTGAATTGATTAAAATAACTTATTTTATCAGTTAATTTTACTAATCCCTTACTTAAAGCATTTATTAACACCATCTCCCCATCTCCCTCTCTCCCCATCTTCCCACCTAATAGTGATTTTATAAGAATGAAACAGCCCTGCCCTTTGAAAAGGGGGGTGGTGTGTAGTGCCAATTCTTAGAAATGGTATAAAGTGAGGATTTCAATAGCGCGATCGCCTCTAGCAAGTGGCGAAGTCAGATCGCGCTTAAGATTACAAAAAAATCCCCCACACATGAGAGAAATTATAATTAGCTGCGTGAATTAAAGCTCAGAAGATGAAACCTCTTCTTCTAGTTCTTCAGAACCTTTTAAGTAGCGATTTTTCTCAGCAACAATGGGTTTAGCTAGCAATAGCAGTGCGATCAAGTTGGGAACTGCCATCAAACCATTCATGATTCCTGCGACTCCCCAAATTACTTGTAAGCCACCCATTGCACCAACTAAGAGGAAAGCTAAAAACAAAAGGCGATATCCTGTAACCACCTTTGCCCCAAACACATATTCCCAACTTTTCTCACCATAAAAACTCCAAGTGAGCATTGTAGAATAAGCAAATACGGCTATGCCAATGGTAATAATCCAAGCCCCAACATCGGGCAAAGCACTATTAAAGGCAATCGAAGCAAGAACTTCATCTTCTTCACCACTCGGTAAGCTATTAGTCACCAAAATGGGAAGTGCCGTCATGGTACAAACAACAATGGTATCAATAAACACGCCCCAGATTCCCCACATTCCTTGACCTGCTGGGGTATTTTTGGCTTGGGCATAGACAATGGAAGCTGCCCCTAGCCCTGCTTCATTGGAGAAAAGACCACGGGCAAAGCCAAATTGAATGGCTGTCCCCACAGCAGCCCCTCCGAAATTGCCTTGTGCCTCACTAGGGTTAAAACCATGGTAAAAAATCGACCCAATTGCCCCCGGAATTGCCGGTAAATTCATAACAATAATAATGAGCGACCCTAAAAGATAAAATAGAGCCATTACGGGAACAATTTTCTCCGCAGTTCTGGCAATGCGAGTAATCCCACCAAGGGTGACCAGCCCCACTAAGATAACAAGGACAATCCCCGTTACCGGAGTGGGAATATCTAAACTATTCTGCAACTGAGTGGAAACAGTATTGGACTGCACCATATTTCCAATGCCCAAAGCGGCAACGCCAGCAAGCACGGCATAGATTACTGCTAAAGGCTTCCACTTTTGACCTAAGCCATTTTGGATGTAGTACATCACCCCGCCAGAAACTTCCCCGGTTTCAGGATCAATTTCTCGGTACTTTACCCCTAGTGAGGCTTCCCCAAATTTCGTTGCCATTCCCACTAACGCAGAAATCCACATCCAAAATACAGCTCCGGGGCCTCCGATTGCCATGGCGGTACTAACGCCAGCAATATTACCGACTCCAATCGTTCCTGACATTGCTGAAGTAACAGCTTGGAATGAGGTAATTGCCCCATCTTCACGACTTTGGTTTCGAGCAAACAATCGACCAAAGGTTTCTTTCCAAATCGTTCCGATGTGAGTAAATTGAAAAAATCGCAGCCGAATCGTTAAATAAAGCCCTGTTCCAATCAGGAGAATAATCAAGGGAAGGCCCCAGACAATACCTTCAATCTTCGCAATGATGTCTTCCATAATTTGAGTTAATATTTCTAAGTGATCACCGTCTTTTCAATGAAAAAAAGGATTAAATTGCTTCCTTGTTAGCACGGATTTTACTACTTAAACCGTTAGATTGAAAACAAAATTTCTCAAACTTCCTTAATATATTCTTGTAGAGCCTTTACATCTAATGATCCTGACTGTAACGCCCGAATTGCTGCCACATTCGCTTTCGCACCGGCAATTGTGGTTACCATGGGAATTTTATAAGCAAGGGCAGTGCGTCGAATAAGTTGCCCGTCTGTTTGCGCTTCTTGACCGGTGGGGGTATTAATAATTAGCTGGATATTGCGGTTTTTAATGGCATCTAACACATTCGGACGACCTTGATGCAGTTTCAGCAGTAATTCTACTTCTAACCCCTCTGCTTCTAAGGCAGCTTTTGTCCCTTCGGTGGCAATAATTTGAAAGCCTAATTGGATAAAGTCCTTCACAATGGGAATCAACAGTTGTTTATCCCGATCATTGGTAGAAACAAAGACCGTTCCTGATAAGGGTAAGCGTTGACCGGCTGCTAATTCTGCTTTAGCAAAGGCTTTCCCAAATTCATAATCAATGCCCATTACTTCCCCAGTGGAGCGCATTTCGGGACCAAGAATGACATCGGTTTCCGGGAATTTATCAAAGGGAAACACGGCTTCTTTCACCGCAATATGTTTGGGTTTGGGTTCCGTGGTGAAGTTTAATTGAGTAAGGGTTTTCCCTGACATGACAAGGGAAGCCAGTTTGGCAAGAGGAAACCCCGTGGCTTTGGAGACAAAGGGAACGGTACGGGAAGCGCGGGGATTGGCTTCGAGGATATAAACAGTGTCTCCCTGTACCGCGAACTGGATATTCATTAAGCCTACTACTTTTAAGGCTTTAGCAAGTTGGGCGGTTCCTTTGCGGATAGTATTGATGACATTTTCATCGAGAGAGACATAGGGAAGGGAACAAGCGGAGTCGCCAGAGTGAACCCCAGCTTGTTCAATATGTTCCATAATGCCGCCAATGACGACGTTTCCTTCTTGATCAGCGATCGCGTCCACATCAACTTCGATCGCGTTTTCTAAGAATTTATCAATCAAAATCGGGTGTTCGGGTTCCACCTGCACCGCAAAACTCATATAATGCTCTAATTCTTGATCAGAATAGACAATTTCCATGGCCCGACCCCCCAACACATAAGACGGACGCACCACCACGGGATAGCCAATTTTTCCCGCAATAATCAGGGCTTCATCATAACTCCGTGCTAACCCGTTCGGCGGCTGATCAATGACTAATTCTCGTAAAATCTGTTCAAAGCGTTGTCTGTCTTCAGCAATATCAATGGAATCGGGAGAGGTTCCCCAAATTTTTGTCGGAATCGTATCTTGATGGCGATGTAAATACTCTTCGAGAGAGACGGCTAATTTTAACGGCGTTTGTCCGCCAAATTGAATAATAATGCCCCGAGGACGTTCCACAGCAATAATATTAAACACATCTTCGCGGGTTAGCGGTTCAAAATAGAGGCGATCGCTGGTGTCATAATCTGTAGAAACGGTTTCAGGATTGGAATTGACCATAATCGTTTCATAACCCGCTTCTCCTAGAGAAAATGAGGCATGACAGCAACAATAGTCAAACTCAATCCCCTGTCCAATGCGATTGGGGCCACCGCCTAAAATCATTACTTTGGGCTTTTCGGAGGGAATGACCTCTGATTCTCCTTCCTCATAGGTAGAGTAATAATAGGGGGTAAAGGCTTCAAATTCGGCGGCGCAAGTATCCACCATTTTATACACAGGAAAAATATTAAGTTCTCTTCGCTTTTGTTCCACATCCCCTTCCTGAGTCTTGGTAGCAAAAGCAATTTGATAATCACTGAAGCCTAGCTGTTTAATTTCCCGCATTTGAGTCGCGGTAATTTCCTGTAAGGGGGTAGCCTTGAGGAAGTCTTCTCCCTCAGCAATTTCTTGAAGTTTATGGAGAAACCAAGGATCAATCTGGGTTAACTCATGGATATCTGCCACACTCATTCCTAATTGAAAGCCGTGGCGGATACTGAAAGCGCGATCGGGCGTTGCGGTGCGTAAGCTAGCCTGCACTTGATTGAGAGAGGGCAACTCTTCCTCTTGGTCGCATCCCCAGCCATAACGCCCAGTTTCAAGGGAACGCAGTGCCTTTTGGAAGGATTCACAAAACGTGCGCCCAATTGCCATCGCTTCCCCCACAGATTTCATTTGCGTAGTTAAATAGGGCTTAGAACCGGGGAATTTCTCGAAGGTAAAACGAGGAATTTTAGTCACCACATAATCAATAGTGGGTTCAAAGGAAGCGGGAGTCTGCTTCGTAATATCGTTGGGAATTTCATCAAGGGTATAGCCAACCGCTAGTTTGGCGGCAAATTTGGCAATGGGAAACCCTGTCGCTTTCGAGGCTAAAGCCGAGGAACGGGAAACGCGAGGATTCATTTCAATGACTACCACTTCCCCATCTACTGGGTTAACGGCAAACTGAATATTCGATCCCCCAGTTTCAACGCCAATTTCACGGATAATTTGTTTCGAGTAATCTCGTAGGCGTTGGTATTCTTTATCAGTGAGGGTTTGCGCGGGTGCAACGGTGATAGAATCCCCGGTATGAACGCCCATGGGATCAAAATTCTCAATGGAACAAATAATGACCACATTATCGGCAAGATCGCGCATTACCTCCAATTCGTACTCTTTCCAGCCTAAGAGGGAGCGTTCAACCAGAATCTGGGAAACGGGACTGGCATCGAGTCCTAAATGCGCTTTTTCTTCAAATTCCTCTTGATTATAAGCAATACCGCCGCCACTTCCCCCAAGGGTGTAAGCCGGACGAATAATAATGGGATAGGTGCCAATCTCTTGTTGCGCGATCGCGCGAGCTTCTTCTAAACTACCAGCAATCCCAGACGGACACACGGGAATATTAATCCGTTCCATGGCTTGCTTAAATAGCTGGCGATCTTCAGCCATGCTAATTGCCGGGAGTTTTGCCCCAATCAAATCCACATTATAGGCTTCTAAAACCCCAGCATTAGCTAAATCCACGGCAACATTCAACGCCGTTTGTCCCCCCATTGTCGGTAACAGGGCATCCGGGCGTTCTTTAGCAATAATTTTTTCTACTACGTCAGGGGTAAGCGGTTCAATATAAGTGCGTTCCGTCGTTTCCGGGTCAGTCATAATGGTAGCTGGGTTAGAATTGACCAGTACCACATCATAGCCTTCTTCTCGCAGGGCTTTACAGGCTTGCGTTCCTGAATAGTCGAACTCGCAGGCTTGTCCAATGATAATGGGGCCAGCACCTAGAACTAGAATTTTTTGGAGATCAGTACGACGGGGCATATTCCCTAACAGTAATCTTTTGGTCTCTATAATTTTACCCCCCATAAGCGTACTCATCCTACGGGGGGTAAAACCTTGATTGATTTTAAACTCTTGATTTTTTCGTTAAATTAGCTTTTAGAGCCTTTGAGGTACGCTAACATTGTATCGGCATCAGACACTTCAAACGGGTCAGTGGGGCAATTATCTTGATAGTCTGGTTCAATGAAAATCTTTTCAATTTTACGATCATTGACCACCATGGAATAACGCCAAGAACGCATTCCAAAGCCCAGATTTTCTTTCTCTACAAGCATTCCCATTTTACGGGTAAAGTCCCCATTGCCATCAGGAAGCATAAAGACTTTTTCTGCACCCTGTTTTTTCGACCATTGGAACATAACAAAGGCATCATTAACGGAGAGACAAATTACTTCGTCAATGCCTTGAGCGCGAATTTCATCATATAATTCTTCATAGCGAGGCAAGTGAGTGGAAGAGCAAGTAGGGGTAAATGCCCCGGGAAGCGCAAATAAAACCACTCGTTTCCCACCAAAAATTTCTTGAGTGGTGCGATCTTGCCAACGGAAGGGGTTTTCCCCACCGACGGATTCATCACGGACACGGGTCCGAAATACGACATCAGGGATAGTTTGTTCAACAGCGACACTCATTAGCTTTTTCCTTGGTGATTTAACTTAACAATTGCTACTATATCGTGCTTAGAGCCTTGATTAAAGAGGTTTCAAGGAGAATCATTCTCTAGAGAGAGTCTTTTGTCTTTTGTCTCTTGTCCTTCGTCCTTTGTAAAACAGTGACCAGTCATCAGGGAACCAATAACCAATAACGAATAACTAATCCCTTATGTTTTTATTTTTCTCGAAATTACTGCCACTTTTTGTTTATCCCCTTGGATTAGCAAGTATTCTATTGCTAGTTGGTTTAATTATTGCTTGGAAACGTCCCTATTTTGCCTTATTTCCTATGGGAATTGCTTTAGGATTGATTTTAATTTTTAGTAATGCTTGGGTGAGTTCTCTATTAACCCAATCTTTGGAATGGCAACATATTTCTAATGAGGAATTACCAGAAACAGAGGCAATCATTTTATTAGGAGGGTCAACTCAAGCTCCAATTCCCCCAAGGAATACGGTGGAAATTAACGATTCCGGCGATCGCGTTTTCTATGCCGCTCATCTTTATAAAGCAGGAAAAGCCCCCATTATCATTGCCACTGGCGGAGGCATTTCTTGGTTAGGTAAAACCATCCCTGAAGCGAATAATATGAAACAATTACTGGTAGCAATGGGTGTGCCACCTTCAGCGGTTATTGAAGAAACCCATGCCCTAAATACCCATGAAAATGCTGTTTATACTAAGGAAATTTTAGAGGAAAGAGGCATTGAAAAAGCCCTGTTAGTTACCTCTGCTTTTCATATGCCACGGTCAGTATTAACGTTTAAAAAACAAGAAATTAATATTATTCCTGCCCCCACTGATTTTTCAATAACCAAACAACATTGGGAACAATTACAAAGTACCCCTCAAGCTACTTTAATCAATTCTCTTCCCAGTGCTGGTAATCTCGAACAAACGACTAAAGTTTTGAAAGAATATCTGGGAATTTTCATCTATTGGTTAAGAGGGTGGATTTAAATCTTTCCTTTTCTCTGTTCCCATAAAAAATAACAACTCAGCTTCTCAACCGACTAAGAAACGCTATAATTATGTCCTTAATAAAATGTAATCTTTGTCAAGGAAACACGCGACCTTTTTTTCAAGGAAGACATGGGGAATATTTGATCTGTAATCAATGCCGAGGCGTTTCCTTATCGCCAAAATATCTTCCTACTCCCGAAGCCGAAAAAGCGCGGTATGAAACCCATAATAATGATGTCAAAGATGTCAGATATCAAAAGTTTGTGTCTCCCATTGTTAATCAAGTTCTAGCGGAGTGTGGGTCACAAGATCAGGGCTTGGATTTTGGTTGCGGAACGGGACCAGTGATTCATTATCTTTTACAACAAGAAGGTTATTCAATTACTCAATATGATCCTTTTTTCTGCAATCAACCGGAGGTTTTAAATGAAACTTATGATTATATTATCTGTTGTGAAGTAATTGAGCATTTTCATAATCCTCGCCAAGAATTTAGTCAGCTTTATTCTCTTTTAAGTTCACACGGAAAACTTTATTGTATGACTGATTTATTTACGGAAGAAATTGATTTTGAAAACTGGTCATATAAAGACGATTTTACTCATGTCTTTTTTTATAGCTCCGAAACAATTCAATGGATTCAACAAGAGTATGGATTTAGCAATGCTGAAATTAAAGGGCGACTGATTATATTAGAAAAATAATTAGGGTCTGCTGAAAAAGTTCAATTTCGGTGGTGCTCGTTATTGGTTATTCGAGAAGCGGGAGTTAACTTATTATCTGTAATTTTCAGCGCGATCACACTTCTCCCCCTTAAAATTTGCTAAATAATAAGCTATCAGGTTAAATGCTTGAATTTGATTGGGATGAGAGCAAACGGTTTCTCAACAAAGAAAAACATGGAATTGATTTCTATTTGGCTTGTCGAGTGTTTTGGGGCAACACAATTCAGAAGAAAGTCTGGAAAAATGGTGAGGAGAGAAAAATTGCAATTGGTAAGATAGGAGATGATGTTATATTTATCGTTTTTGTAGAGCGAGAAAATACCATCAGGTTGATTAGTGCCAGACCGGCTAACAAAGATGAACGTAAACTCTACCGACAACGTTACCCGCGTAACTCCTAGAGAAGTTTGGGAGGCTGAAGATCAAACGGATTGGGATGGAGTAAGGTCAATGACCGATGAGGATATTAAAGCCGCGATCGCTGATGATCCTGACACATTTGAAACTGATGAGGAATTTTGGGACGATGCTGTTTCTTGTCCACCCCTGACTTTTATTGAATCAGACCACTCTTAAAAACGCCTTCTGTTCTGTCATTAGTGCGAGAAAAAGATGCGTGACAGTTGGGGTATAGCAATTTTAAGTTAGTTGTACCCCCCTTTAATTTCCCCCAAAAGTGCAGGGGTTAGGGGGATTGGTGGGGGCTACTAACCAGATCATATTGCTATAACCTATTTCAAGGGATTTAAAGCGAGGAAAGGTCAAAGCCAGCCAGCACTTAAAACAATGGTGCTACTAATAAAAACTAACCCTAATCCCCAAGTAATCCGATTCAGGTTTTTCTCTGCACTCTTGGTGCTAGTAAAGAGTTCTGCTTGACCGCTTAATCCTCCTAAGCCATCACCTTTCGGGGAGTGTAGCAAGACAAGAACAATTAATAAAATAGCCGAAGCAACGGAAATAATTTCTACAAGTTGATTAACAGTCATTTTTTCAAGTTAAATGATAGAAGTTTACATTAAGCCTACAAGGAAACATCCACGGGCGTACGATTGGGCTTCACTTGGATATTACTGCTTGCGATGAGCGATTGTCCAGTCATTTCCTCAGGCTGAGGAATTTTGAGAATTTCTAAAATTGTCGGTGCAATATCAGCCAGACAACCCTTCTCTCGTAATTGTACTTCCCCGCCATGTCCTTGAATTTTCCGTTTTTCCCCTTCTACTAGGAGAAAAGGAACAAGGTTGGTGGTGTGGGCTGTCCAAGGATTGCCGTCAGCGTCCGCCATATATTCGGAGTTACCATGATCGGCAGTAATAAGAGCCGTTCCTCCCATTTTACTAATACTTTCTAGGAGTTGTCCTAAACAAGTATCGACTGTTTCTACGCCGGTAATGGCTGCATCTAAATTCCCCGTATGACCAACCATATCAGGATTGGCATAGTTAATGACCACTAGAGAATAAACCCCTTTTTCGATCGCGTGACAGGCGACATCAGTTACTTTCTGGGCTGACATTTCTGGGGCTTTATCATAGGTGGAAACCAAGGGGCTATTGATCAGTTTTCGATCTTCCCCTGAAAAAGGCTGTTCCTCCCCGCCGTTAAAGAAATAGGTAACATGAGGATATTTTTCCGTTTCTGCAGTACGGAACTGTTTTAACCCTTGATCAGCGATGACTTCCCCGAGGATCTTCTTGAGGTTTTGAGGCTTAAACGCGACTTCTACTGGGAGGGTTGCGTCATATTGGGTAAAGGTGGCAAAGTGAAGAGGCTGGATGGGCTTGCGTTCAAAGCCATCAAAGTCGGAATTAACAAAAGCCGCGGTGAGTTGTCGTGCGCGATCGGGACGGAAGTTAAAAAAGATTACGCCATCGTCGGCTTCCACCCCACCAGAAGCAACCCGAGTCGGAGGAATAAATTCATCGGTGATTTCCTTGTCATAATTGCTTTGAAGCAGTTCAGTGGGCGAAATTTCATTTTCACAGTCGCTTTCGCAAAGAACGCGATAGGTTTTTTCCGTTCGATCCCAGCGTTGATCGCGATCCATAGCATAATAACGTCCACTAACAGTGACGATTTTTCCGACACCGACTTGTTCGGTATAGGCTTTGATTTTTTCCAGGGCGATGATCCCATTTTTGGGATCAGTATCTCGTCCGTCGGTAAAGGCGTGAATACACACCTCGTTAATGCCTTGCGCTTGAGCTAATTTCAGTAACCCCAGAATATGAGACAGATGAGAATGAACCCCACCTTCGGAACATAAGCCCATCAGGTGCAATTTTCCCCCACTACTTTTCACCTTTTGGCAGATGTTGACGAGGACAGAATTTTCTAAGATAGAATCATCTTCTACGGCATCAGAGATCCGAACTAACTCTTGCGGAACCACTCGCCCTGCACCAAGGTTAAGATGACCTACCTCAGAATTTCCCATTTGGCTTGCCGGTAAGCCAACTGCTTTTCCTGAGGCTTGGATATGAGTGAGGGGATACACTGCTTGTAAGCTATCCATAACGGGGGTATTTCCTAGCGCGATCGCGTTTGCCGCTTCTCTTTCGCTAGTTCCCCAACCGTCAAGAATCACTAGCACCACAGGGGCAATCGGTGCATCTGTCATAATTCTCTTCTCTACTTCTGTGCTGTTCACCGCTATGATAATATCACGACTGATCGCTTGGCACCTTAGTGGGGGCTTCTCCTAACCGCTCTGGCTAGAATTTTCAGGTAATTTTTATTGATCCCCGATATGATGTCATTAATTTAATCGATCAAGCTGGATTTTATCATTTTCTTGACATTTTACTTGAATTTGCCAATTTTATCGTAATTTTAAACTTATTTCGTTTTTTCTGTTAATTGGGAGAGTCGTTCTTGTTGATCTTGAGAGATGCAAGATTGAATCACATCTTCTAAATTCCCTTCTAAGACTGGCTCTAAGTTAAAATTAACCCCTAAACGATGATCAGTGACACGGCTGTCTTTGTAATTATAGGTGCGAATTTTCTCTGAGCGTCCCCCCGTTCCTACCTGCGATCGCCGCATGGAGGTTACTTCTTCATTCTGTTCTCGTATTTTCTGCTCATAGAGTTTTGACCGCAGAATTTGCATCGCCCGTTCTCGGTTTTTCAGCTGCGATCGTTCCTGAGTGCAGAAAATGCGAATCCCAAGCGGCTTATAATACAAATCTACTGCCGTTTCCACCTTATTCACATTTTGTCCCCCAGCACCGCCAGAGCGAGCGGTGGTAATTTCCACATCTTTGGGATCAATTTCGACTTCCACATCATCCACTTCTGGCATAATAGCAACCGTTGCCGTGGAAGTGTGAACCCGCCCTCCCGCTTCTGTAGCTGGCACTCGTTGAACGCGATGCACTCCTGCTTCAAATTTGAGCTTACTATAAACGCGATCGCCTTTAATTTCTAAAATCGCTTCTTTAAACCCGCCAGTTTCTGATTCTGATTCACTGGCTAGACTAATACTCCAACCTTGGCTTTCTGCATAACGGGAGTACATTTTCACTAAGTCTCCCACCCATAAACAGGCTTCATCACCACCGGTTCCAGCGCGAATCTCCAACATGATATTTTTCTCATCATTGGGGTCTTTTGGAAGCAACATGAGCTTCATTTTACGCTCTAGCTGTTCCAGTTTCCCCTCTAATTCACGGACTTCAGAGGAAGCCAATTCTTGCATTTCGGGATCGCCACTGGCTTCTTTATAAATCTCCCGCGCTTCGGCTAAGTCTTCTTGCGTTTTTTTCCACTCGTTATAAATTTCAACCGTTTCTTCAAGGGACGATCGCGCTTTTGCTACCCGTTGTAATTCTTCGGGATCCGTGGCAATATCCGGGTCTCCTAAACGACGAGTGAGTTCGTTATAGGTTTCTTCCACGGATTGCAGTTTTTCCAAAACGTAGGATTCAGCCATGAGGTTAATTCGTTATTGATTTCTTAATTGCTTGTTACCTCCTCACCAGATTTAGGCTAGAAATTGGCTATTTTTCCTCACCTTCTTCTGTACTCTCATCAAACATCCCATACTTGCGTAAGAAGCGATCCACACGCCCTTCCGTGTCAATAATTTTCTGGTTCCCCGTGTAAAAGGGATGATTTCCCGACCACACATCCACGTGCAATTCTGGTTGAGTTGCACCAACCGTCATCACAACTTCACCGTTACAAATGACTTTCGCCTCAGGATACCATTCGGGATGAATACCTTCTTTTGCCATAATTGTCCTCCTATATAATTAATCACCAAAAGAGAGAGCAAAAAAATTATGCTCTCGTTGCTTCCATTCTAACGTTTTGAGTATTGGGGAGCTTTTCTTGCTTTGCGTAACCCATATTTCCGTCGTTCTTTCGCCCGAGGATCACGGCTGAGATAGCCTTCAATTTTTAAGGGAGAACGATTTTCTGGGTCAAGTTTACATAACGCTCTTGCTACTCCTAGTCGGACAGCTTCAGCTTGCCCAGTTAAACCGCCACCATGGGCATTGACTAAGATATCATAGTCATTTTCTAAGCCCAAAGTTTCTAAGGGGGCTTTTACCGCTGCCAAATAGTTGGGATTATAGTTGAAATAATGATCCCCACTGCGAGTGTTAACTTGAATATTGCCATTGCCGGGAACTAAGCGGACTCTTGCGACTGCATTTTTACGACGACCGGTTCCCCAATAGACCACGCGATTATTATCTGTAGCTTGCATAATTAATAATTCTCCTTAATTTAAGCACGATTTGGGCTAATTTCTACAGGATTTTGCGACTGATGCGGATGTTCAGGGCCGGCATAAACTTTTAATTTCTTTGCCAATTGTCGCCCTAAACGATTCTTGGGCAACATTCCTTTGACGGCTTGTTCAATAATCCGCTCTGGAATGCGCCGTTGTAGTTGATTAAAAGTTTCTACCTTCATGCCCCCCGGTCGTCCCGAGTGACGGTAGTAATGTTTATCATTTCCTTTATTGCCGCTAATGGTAACTTTGTCCGCATTAATGACAATCACAAAGTCCCCATTGTCCATGTGGGGGGTATAGTTAGGTTTATTTTTCCCCCGAATGATTTGGGCAATTTCACTGGCAAGGCGACCAATGCGATAACCAGACGCATCAATCACATACCATTGTCGTTCCATCGTTTCTGAGTTGGGTAAAGGAGTTTTATTCAGAGTCATAGTTATTTTCTTGATCAAAGTAAAAATGAGGTTGACTATCAAACCAAACCGATTGGGGAAAGGGGAACTGTTCATATCCCACTCGGAGTAAACACAGTCCCTTAGCGGGAGCCGAATACTTAACGCGATCGCGCTGTTTTTGCTTCCAAATCTGCAAAAAATCATCTGGTGTTAGTTCCCCTGCTCCCACTTTCACCAGCATTCCCACGATTAGGCGTACCATCCCATACAAAAAGCCATCGGCTTGGATTTCCACTTCCACCAGCGGCCCCCGACGAAGACAGCGAACCTCCTGCACCTCCACCCAAGTATGGGAGCGTTCTGATCCCGCCCGACAAAACGCTGCGAGATCGTTATACCCGACCAAAGATTGCAATGCCGCCTCCATCTTTTCCACATGGAGTGGATGATAGTAATAATGCCAACTCCACCGAGCAACAAATAAATTGGGAGTAGCTGCGGTATAAAAGGTATAACGATAACGGCGACAAATTGCCGAAAACCGAGAATGCCAATTACTGGGAACTTCTTGGGAAGCCCGAATCAAAACATCATCGGGGAGTCGCTTGTTCAGCACAGGAGCAAACTTTTCGGCAGGAATGGGACTGATAACATCAAAATGGGCAATTTGGGCAGCCGCATGAACGCCACTATCAGTACGCCCTGCCCCATGGAGAGGAATGTTTTGGTCAGGGGCAATGCCTTGAATGGCGCGTTCAATTTCCTCTTGAACAGTTCGGTAGTGGGGTTGACGTTGCCAGCCATAAAACGCCGTTCCCTGATACTGAATAACCAGAGCAACTCGTTTTTTTTTCACTGACCTTGTCGCCAATCGCTTCCCCCAATTAAACTAATTCCACCACTGCCATTTCTGCATTATCACCGCGTCTGCGAATGGTTCTTGACACCCGAGTGTAACCGCCATTACGATTGCCGTAACGCTCTTGTACATTCTCAAACAAGGCATGAACCAAGTTTTTGTCATACAAGTAGCCAAGGGCTTGCCGACGCGCCGCCAAAGAGCCATCCTTAGCCAGCGTAATAATTTTATCCACTTCCGAGCGAACTGCCTTCGCCCGTGCTTTGGTTGTTGTAATTTGCCCGTGTCTAATTAGTTCTGTTGTTAAAGAACGCAACAAAGCCCGACGCTGATCAGCCGGACGACCTAACTTTTTCACACGACGACGATGGCGCATAATAAACCTCCTAATTTAACTCGCTGTTGATTTTTCTTGTGGCAGAGTAATTTCAAACCGAGCCTGCAACGCCTCAACGACTTCTTCAGCAGATTTTTGCCCGAAGTTCTTAATTTCTAAGAGGTCTTCGTAGCTATATTCCAATAAATCTGCCACTGAATTAATTTGAGCGCGTTTAAGACAGTTATAGGCTCTCACGGAAAGTTGTAACTCTTCAATGGGGGTTTGTCGATTGGGATCTTCTTCTTCCTCTTTTTCCTCAGCTACGGGTTCAATATTTAAGTCTCCAAGGGGATGGAATAACTCCACTAGAACCGTCGCTGCTTGAGAGAGGGCTTCATCGGGCTGAATACTGCCATTGGTAGTAATTTCTAAAATCAGGCGATCTTTATTTTCTCCCTCATCAGCACGCATTTCTTCTACCGAATATTTCACCTTAGAAACCGGCATAAATACGGCATCAATTTGGAGAAAATCTAAAGAACTCGCATCTTCTTTTTCGAGATCGACAACGCGATAACCTCGCCCTTTTTCGATCCGAATTTCCATCTCTAATTTTGCCCCTTCCGCGATGGTAGCAACATACTTGCTACTATCAATTACCTCCACTTCTGAGGGCAAATTAAAATCTCCGGCCGTTACCGTCTTCGGTCCTGTTGCTGTTAAACGAGCAATTTGGGGTCCGGGGGAGTAGCTTTTAAATACCAGCTCCTTGAGGTTGAGCAAAATTTCCAGCGCATCTTCTCTGACCCCAGGGATGGTGGCAAATTCGTGGGTAACCCCGGCAATGCGAGCTGCCGTTACTGCCGTCCCTTCCAGATTGGATAATAACACCCGTCTGAGAGCATTCCCCACAGTTAAGCCTTGACCCCGTTCTAACGGTTCCAAGACAAATTTGCTGTATTGATGCTGGGTTTTATTGTCAGTTTTCGTTTCGACACAATCGACATTAAAGTCTTTTAGCTGCGCCACAGAGCAACCTCCCTTCCTTGATTTCGTAGATAGATTATTCGTTATCCGTTATTTGCTTCCTGACATACAAATAACCAACAACCAATAACTTTGTCTTGCCTTAAACCCGACGACGTTTTGGCGGACGACACCCATTGTGGGGAATCGGTGTCACATCACGAATGAGGGTAATTTCTAACCCCGCGCCCTGCAAAGCCCGAATCGCTGTTTCACGACCGGCTCCGGGGCCGCTTACCATTACTTCTACTTGACGCATTCCTTGTTCTGAGGCTCGTCTTGCTGCTTGGTCGGCAGCAGTTTGCGCGGCGAAAGGAGTGCCTTTCTTAGCCCCTTTGAAGCCACTAGACCCTGCCGAAGCCCAAGAAATGACATCACCTTTGGTATCAGAAATGGTAACTAGCGTATTATTAAACGTAGATTGAATGTGAGCAACGCCATTCGGGACGTTACGTTTGGTTCTTCTAGAGGAACTTTTCTTAGTTGTTTGTCGCGCCATACTTGATACTGTGCTTAATGACTTTATTGAATAATGGAGTTGGGTTTAAGGAAGTCCTTTTATTTTTTGGCGGGAGCTTTCTTTTTACCCGCAATTGCTACACGTTTACCCCGACGGGTTTTCGCATTAGTCTGAGTGCGTTGACCCCTCACCGGTAAACCTGAGCGATGACGACGACCACGATACGTCCCAATATCCACCAAACGCTTAATACTCATATTTTCTAAGCGTCGTAAATCCCCTTCCACTTGGTAGTTATTTTCGATATGAGAGCGAAGGGTTGCTTCTTCAGTGGTATCTAGGTCTTTAACCCGTTTATCAGGGTTAACGCCAGTCGCTGCTAAAATTTCTCGGGAACGGGATACGCCAATCCCATAAATATAGGTGAGCCCTATTTCCACCCGCTTATCACGGGGTAAATCTACTCCTGAAATTCGTGCCACGTTTTTCTCCCTCTATTTTTCTGCTAAGATTTGGATAACTGGATTTTACCCTTGACGTTGCTTATGCTTGGCATTAGAGCATATTACCATCACTCGCCCACGGCGACGAATGACTCGGCAACGCTCGCACATTTTCCGAACTGAAGGTCTAACTTTCATGGTTTTTTTATCACACTACAAGCCCTTTATTTTATCATGTTTAGAGCATTCTGTCAATACTTACTTTTTACGCAAGCGATAGGTAATTCGTCCTTTACTTAAGTCATAAGGGGTTAATTCTACTTTGACTTTATCCCCAGGTAAAATTTTGATATAGTTACGGCGAATTTTACCGGAAATATGAGCGAGGACATTATAACCATTTTCGAGATCCACTCGAAACATCGCATTAGGTAAGGACTCGGTAACCGTTCCTTCCATTTCAATCAGGTCTTGTTTAGACATATTGGTTGTGATGACTCTCCTTTTTAAATAGAACGTTGATTAAAACTGACTTCCCTCTAACTTAAGAATGAGAGAAGAAGCCAAATTTCAATAATATCCCATAGCAATGTTAGCAAAAATTAAGAAACAGACATTTTAAGAGCCTACAGTCATTGCTGTTTTAATTCGTTCTGTTACGTGAGGGAGAGGCTGGTTTCCATCCACTTGTAGAACGCAGTTGCGTTGTTTATAGAAACTCAGCAGTTGCGCGGTTTCATTGTGAAAAATATCTAACCGATGACGGATGGTTTCTTCGGTATCATCTTTACGTCCTCGTCCCAATAAGCGTTCTATTAACACCTCATCGGGAACATCCAAGTAAATGACTAAATCATAATTGGCATTAAGTTCTTGCAGCAATTCCTCTAAGAATTCTGCTTGTTTCATGGTACGAGGAAAACCATCAAGAATCCAACCTGATTGAGCATCAGGCTGTTGCAGCCGATCGCGCACTAATTCTCCTAACACCTCATCCGGAACTAAATCCCCGTTATCCACATAGGATTGAGCTTTTTTCCCAACAGGAGTTTGTTCTTTAATGGCATTGCGAAGAATATCCCCCGTCGCAATATGGGGAATCTGACAGGCTTGGGAAACTTCTTTGGCTTGGGTTCCTTTCCCAGCCCCTGGGGGGCCAAAAAAAATCAATCGCGAATATTGAGTCATTATCTGTTATTGGTTATTCGTTATTGGTTATTTGTTAAAGAGGGGATGCAAGGAAATATTTAAGCCGAACCAAGCATCCCAGATGGAGAATTTACTCTTTGACCATCCCTTCATAGCGTTGAGAAACGACGCGGCTTTGAATTTGTTTTGCCGTATCAATGGCAACCCCAACTAAAATCAAGAGTGACGTTGCACCCAATCCTTGAAAAGTGGTTACGCCAGTGGCATTTTCCACGGCAGTGGGAACTGTGGCAACAATCCCCAAGAAAATTGCCCCTAAAAGCGTCAAGCGATTAATCACTTTTTGTAAATAATCACTGGTCGCTTTCCCGGGCCGAATCCCAGGAATACTCGCTCCCATTTTTTTCAAATTTTGGGACATATCCACTGGATTCACGACTAAAGCGGCATAAAAATAGCTAAAGAAGAGAATCAATAGTAAGTAAACCAACACATAAAGCCAAGGGGTGGGGCCACTGGGATTTAGGTAGGTAGAAATTTGAACCAGAATTTCATTAAGGGCTGCTGTAATGCCCCCGGTTTGTTCTTCTGGGTTAGCCGTTGCGCCACCTTGGGTAAACTGGGCAAGAGAAGAGGGTAAAATCAGCAAAGTAGAGGCAAAGATAATCGGCAGAACACCGCCTTGATTGACTCGTAGGGGTAAATAGCTGGTACGCTCTCGGTACAGCCGTTTTCCCACTTGCCGCCGTGCTGACACAATGGGGATTTTCCGCATTCCCTCCTGCACAAAGACAATGCCCACAATCATCACCAAAAACACTAAGGCTAAAACCACTACTTGCGCGATCGCTTCTCGACCGCCAGCTTGAGCAAATTCGATGGTATTCCCCAACGTTCTCGGGAGTACGGCAACAATATTGACAAAAATCAGTAAGGAGGGGCCATTGCCAATCCCCCGTTCGGTAATTAACTCCGCCAGCCAAATCACAAACATGGATCCAGCACTCAGAGCAATAACGGTTTTTAATAAGAAAATTGGCCCCGGCTCATAAGCATAGGGCTGCACAAACGTCGCTAAGCCAAAAGCATTAAAAACTGCCGATGCTAAAGCGACATAACGAGTAATTTGGGAAATTTTCCGTCGTCCGGCTTCCCCTTCATTTTTCTGTAAATTTTCTAAATAGGGCAAGCCAGCAGTGAGTAACTGCATAATAATGGAGGCATTAATAAATGGCAGAATGCCTAAAGCAAAAATACCCACTGCAGATAAACCACCCCCCGAGAGGAAGTTTAAAAAACCAGAAATGGGACTATCTTGAACGGCTTGAGCAAAGGCAGCGCGGTCAACTCCCGGCACCGGAATCCGCACCCCTAAGCGAACTAATAAAATTAAGCCGATGGTAATCAACAAGCGACCCCGTAAACCGGCCGCTTGCGCCATCTGCATAAATGTTTCTTGGGCGTTTGGGGTTCTTTCTCGACTAACAACCATGAAGGATTATTTCTCCCCGATAAATTGAGTAGATGTTAAATAGCTTAGTCATTAACAATTTCACAGCTACCCCCTGCTGCTTCAATTTTCTGACGCGCCCCTTTGGTAAAAGCGGCAGCTTTTACTTGTAAGGGAACATTAATTTCGCCATCCCCTAACACTTTTAGCGGGGCATCAGCCTGATTAAGCAGACCCACTTCCAAGAGTTGGGCAAGGGTAACTTCTGTGTTTGCCTCTAAACTGGCTAATTTACCAACATTAATCGTAGTGTAGCGATGCGGGTTGACAATCGTAAAGTGTTTTAATTTGGGAATACGGCGATAAAGAGGCATTTGTCCCCCTTCAAAGCCACGAAACGGATTAGGGCCCGATCGCGCTTTTTGACCGCGCATTCCTTTGCCGCAGCTTGCCCCTTGTCCTGCGGAAATCCCGCGTCCTAAGCGACGGCTACGCTTGCGAGAGCCTTGTTTGGGCTTTAATTCATGTAGTCTCATGGGTTTGCTTGGTGATTTCGATTTACAAATTTATAGAATTAAGGATTTAGGAGAAAATTTGTTCTAAGGGTACGCCTCGCTCATTGGCAACTTCTTTAAAGGTGCGTAGAGAGGCTAAGGCATCGATCGCAGCTCTAGCGTTATTGAGGGGATTTTGTGAGCCTAATTGTTTTGCCAGAACATTTTTCACCCCAGATAATTCTAAGACGGTTCGCACCGCCCCGCCAGCAATAACCCCCGTACCAGGGGCAGCCGGTCGCATCATCACTTTTGCCCCACCGGCAAAACCATTGGCGCGATGAGGAATGGAACTGCTTTTGGTAATCGGAATATCCACTAAATCCTTCTTAGCATCAGCAACGCCCTTGCGAACTGCCCCAATGACATCACTGGCTTTACCGACACCCGCGCCAACTTGACCGCGATCATTGCCAACAACCACGACTGCGCGGAAACTTAATTTTTTACCACCTTTGACCACTTTACTAACGCGCCGAATTTGAATCACGCGCTCTTGAAACTGACTTTCTTCTTTTTTACTTTGGTTACGCTTTGCCATAATTTCCCCTTCTTAAAATTCTAATCCTGCTTCCCGAGCCGCCTCAGCGAGACTGCGCACTCGTCCATGATAAATGTTCCCACCGCGATCAAAGACCACTTGTTTAATTCCTTTTTCTTTGGCGCGTTGGGCGATTAAATTGCCAACGGCTGCCGAGGCTTCGCAAGTTCTGCTGGAGTCTAAGGTTTGCCTTAAGTTGGTATCGACGGTAGAAGCAGCAACAAGGGTATGCTGTTGGTTGTCGTCGATCACTTGAGCATAAATATGTTGATGGGAACGGAACACTGCTAAACGGGGGCGTTCGGCAGTGCCATGCAGTTTGCGCCGAATCCGACGATGGCGCTTTTTGATCAGTTCTTTGCGATTGTTTTTCATGGTTATTTCTTCCCTGCTTTACCCGCTTTTTGTCGAACTTGTTCTCCCAAATAGCGGACTCCTTTGCCTTTGTAGGGTTCTGGGGGACGAATTGCCCGAATTTTTGCGGTTAAGTTACCCACTAATTCTTTATTAATCCCACTAATAATAATTTCTGTATTTTTTTCCACAGCAACTTGGATGCCCTCGGGTGGAGTAATTTCCACAGGATGACTGTAACCCACATTTAAAATCAGGTTGCGTCCTTGCACTTGGGCGCGATAGCCCACGCCTTGAATTTGTAGGCGTTGTTCAAACCCTTGGGAGACCCCATGCACCATATTGGCAATGAGGGTTCTTGCCAAGCCATGACGTTCTCGGGCTTTACGAGAATCATTCACCCGATTCACTAAAATTTGACTATCTTCTTGAGTAATGGTGACAAAATCGGGGATCCTTTGCTCTAGTTCCCCTTTTGGTCCTGTCACCTTAATCATGGTGTCATCAATGGTGATTTCCACTTTCTCAGGAACAGGAATCGGTAATTTACCAATCCGTGACATAGTTAAGATTCCTCCTTGCTTAATTTACCAGACGTAACAGAGAATTTCGCCGCCGATTCCTCGTTTACGCGCCTCGCGATCAGTCATAATACCGCTAGAGGTGGAGATAATGGCAACCCCAATCCCACCAAGAACCCGCGGTAATTCTTTATGATTGGAATACACTCTTAAACCGGGACGGCTAACACGAGTGAGTTTTTTAATAATCGGTTTGCGATTGCGACCTTGATAACGGTAGCGTAACGAAATCAAGACTTGTTTTTTTAATCCTTCACCCACCTCTTCGTAGTTTTCGATGAATCCTTCTTCTTTCAGAACATGGGCAATGTTGCGATTCATTTTGTTATAAGGCACAACGGTAGTTTCATGTTGCACCATGCAAGCATTGCGGATTCGGGTGAGCATATCGGAAATTGTGTCTGTCGAGGCCATTAGTTGCTGTTTTCCCTCCTGCTGTTAAATTGACACTGGTTAGTTTTCTCGGAAGGGCATTCCCATTGCTCTCAGCAGGGCGCGACCTTCTTCATCGGTTTTAGCCGTCGTAATGATGGCAACATCCATTCCCCGCACTTGATCAATGCTGTCATAGTTAATTTCAGGGAAAAGGATTTGCTCTCGTAAGCCTAAGTTATAGTTGCCACGTCCATCGAAGCTACGAGGGCTAATGCCACGAAAGTCACGAATCCGAGGCAAGGCAACATTAATCAGGCGATCTAAAAAGGCATACATCCGTTGACCGCGTAATGTCACCATAATCCCCACTGGCATTCCTTCGCGAACCTTAAACCCGGCGATCGCTTTTTTCGCCCGAGTGACTACTGGCTTTTGACCGGTAATGGTGGCAATTTCACTCATCGAGGATTCTAGGGCTTTCGCATTTTGCGAGGCTTCTCCTAGCCCTCGATTCACAGTTACTTTTTCCACTTTTGGGATTTGATGCGGATTGCTATAGCCAAACTCTTGTTTGAGTTGGGGAGCAATGGTTTCAAAATAGGTGGTTTTTAGTCGTTGTGTCATAGTATTTTAGTCTCAAATTAGCTTCCTATAATTAGGAATTGAGAGGGTTAATTATTAGTCAATAATCTCGCCAGTTTTTTTCAGCATTCTCACCTTGCGTCCGTCTTCGGTATAGGTATAACTAATACGGGAGGCGCAAGATTCTTTATTGGAGTAGAGCATTACGTTAGAGCTATGAATAGGGGCTTCAAATGTAATAATTTGCCCTTTTTCTCCTTCTTGCTGGGGTTTAACATGCTTGGTGCGAACATTAACCCCTTCCACCACCACTCGGGATTCTTGGGGGATCACTCGTTGAATTTCTCCAACTTTCCCTTTATCTTTTCCCGATATCACTTGCACGGTATCGCCTTTTTTCACGTGCATTTTGAATCGTTTGGGGAGAGTTTGCGTGCGATTTTTCTTCGGCATCCTTATAATACCTCCGGTGCTAGAGAGACAATTTTGGTAAAGTTTTTATCTCGGAGTTCTCGCGCTACCGGACCAAATACCCGCGTTCCTCTGGGATTATTTTCTACGTTGATCAGGACAGCAGCATTATCGTCAAAGCGAATGGTCATGCCACTATCTCGGGTTTCCGGATAACGAGTGCGGACGATGACAGCGCGAATAATATCGGACTTTTTGATTTGCATATTAGGGAGTGCGTCTTTCACCACGCCGATGATGACATCCCCAATCCGAGCGTAAGGAGCATTACCTGCTCGCATAACCCGCAGGCATTGAATTTTACGAGCGCCACTATTGTCGGCGACTTTCAGAACGGTTTCTTGTTGAATCATTGTTGTTCAGTGTCTGATGAAATAGGTTTTGGGGCTTTTTGACCGCTGGCTGATTCGATAATGGAATCAACATTCCAGCGTTTCTGTTTGGAAAGGGGTCGAGTTTCACGAATCCGAACGCGATCGCCTTCATGGCAGTCGTTGTTTTCATCGTGGACTTTGTAACGTTTGGTGGTCACAACTGTTTTCCCATATTTCTGACTGGGAGCGCGGTTTTCGACAGCGACGATCACCGTTTTTTGCATTTTGTTGCTGACCACAACGCCAATACGTTCTTTGGTTGTCATTGTTGGCTTATTCCTCGTTGGTAACTTCTTTAGCTTTGGCGAGTTCTCTTTCCCGCTCCACGGTTAATAATTGAGAAATCCGATGCTTGAGATGCTTAAATTCATGAGGTTTGGCTTCTCCCTCTTGTCGGGTTCCCTGTTTGAACCGTAGGTTAAAAAGTTCCCGTTTGGCGTTGACAATTTCTTGGGCGAGTTCTTCGTCACTTAAAGCCCGAGCATCAGAAATTTTCGGTAAGGGCATAGTTCCTCCTTATTGTTCCTCACGAACCAAGAATTTGGTTTTAATGGGAAGTTTTTGGGCAGCTAGGCGCATGGCTTCTTGGGCAACGTCTTGGTTAACGCCGCCAATTTCAAACATGATTCGCCCGGGTTTAACTACTGCTACCCAGTATTCGGGGTTCCCTTTCCCTGATCCCATACGGGTTTCTGCGGCTCGCATGGTAATGGGTTTATCAGGAAAAATCCGAATCCAGATTTTACCGCCCCGACGGAGATAACGGTTCATAGCCCGACGGGCTGCTTCAATTTGCCGCGAGTTAATCCAAGAGGGTTCAATGGCTTGTAGGGCATAATCACCAAAGTTAATGGTGTTGCCACGGTGAGATAGCCCTTTCAGTCTTCCTCTTTGCTGTTTGCGGAATTTTGTACGCTTAGGACTGAGCATAGGTTTGTAATTGGTTATTCGTTATTTGTTATTTGTCATTGGTTAAGCTAATGACTAATTTTCGCCGGAACGGTCTTCAAATTTTTGGCGACGGGGAGAACGACGCGGGGCTGTCTCAGCAGGGGCTTGTTCTTGGTCTTCGGGGAGAATTTCGCCTTTGAAGATCCAAATTTTAGCCCCTAAAATGCCATAGGCGGTGTCGGCCATGCGATAGGCATAGTCAATGTCGGCACGCAACGTATGCAGGGGAACCCGTCCTTCCCGGGTCCATTCGGTACGGGCAATTTCTGCCCCGTTGAGCCGTCCGCTGATTTGGATTTTAATGCCTTTGACTTCGGCTCGTTGCGCTCTTTGAATGGCTTGGCGCACAACCCGACGGAAGGAGACTCGTCGTTCTAGTTGTTGGGTGATGTATTCGGCGATTAAGACGGCATCGGCATCAACGCGATCCACTTCGTTGACGTTAATGCTGATTTGGCGATTGCCCCCGAGAAGTTGCTGTAAGCCCACACGGAGGGATTCAATGCCACTGCCGCCACGACCGACAACCACTCCAGGACGGGCGGTGTGAATTTGGAGGCTAATTTGATCGGCTTTGCGCTCAATCCGAGTGGCGGAGATGCCAGCATTATTGAGGGTTTTGTCGATGTAGTTACGGATTTGGTAGTCTTCTTGTAAAAGTTCGGGGTAACGCTTGGAGTCGGCATACCAACAGGAGAGATGCTCTTTGGTAATGCCCAGTCGAAACCCAGTTGGATGAATCTTTTGTCCCATAGTGTTTTAGTTCTCTACAGTGGTGGCGACGGCAATGGTGATGTGACAGGTGGGTTTGCGAATTTGATAAGCCCGACCTTGGGCGCGAGGCCGAAATCGTCTTAGAGCGGGTCCTTGATCGGCATAGGCTTGGCTAATGACAAGGTTGGCGCGATCGAGCCCTTCGTTATGTTCGGCATTGGCAGCAGCCGAACGCAATGCCTTTAAGACTGGGTCACAGGCGCGATAGGGCATAAACTCTAGGATAATCAATGCTTCTCGGTAAGACTGACCCCGAATTTGATCCAGTACCCGTCGCACTTTATGGGGAGACATCCGGATATAACGCGCGATCGCTTTGGTTTCTGTGGTTGTATCAACAGCCATAATTATTTCCTCTCGAAATCCTTATTTATCTCCGCGCTTTTTTATCACTTTTGGCGTGTCCCTTAAAGGTGCGCGTGGGGGCAAATTCCCCCAGTTTATGTCCGACCATTTGGTCACTAATGAAGACGGGAACGTGCTGGCGACCGTTATAAACGGCGATGGTATGTCCCACCATTTGCGGAATAACAGTAGAAGCCCGTTTCCAAGTTTTAATGACTTCTTTTTTGTCGGCGGCGTTGAGCTTCTCGATTTTTTTGAGAAGTTTATCGTCAACAAAGGGACCTTTTTTCACTGAGCGACCCATATTTTTTCCCTCCTTTATACGGTATTTGGCAATGGATTATTTAGAACGACGACGCACAATCAGTTTGTTGCTGTTTTTCTTCTTCTTGCGCGTTTTTGCCCCAAGGGTGGGTTTACCCGTAGGGCTTAAAGGACTGGGACGACCAATGGGGGCGCGACCTTCCCCACCGCCATGGGGGTGATCTACAGGGTTCATGACGCTGCCTCTCACTTTGGGTCTGCGTCCTAAATGGCGCGATCGGCCAGCTTTGCCAAGGGTTAAGTTACGGTGTTCAGAGTTGCCGACGCGACCAATGGTGGCTAAACATTCTTCTCGCACCATTCGGGTTTCCCGAGAGGGCAGTTTAAGACTGACATAGCCTTTTTCTTTTGCTACTACTTGGGCAGCGGTTCCAGCGGCGCGAACAATTTGACCGCCTTTGCCGGCCACAAGCTCGATATTATGAACCTCAGTTCCCAATGGGATTTTTCCAACGGGGAGGGCATTGCCAATTTCAAAGGGAGAATTTTCCCCGGAAATAATATGATCTCCCACATTTAATCCTGCTGGCCAAAGGATATAGCGTTTTTCCCCGTCTTGGTAATGTAAAAGGGCAATCCGAGCGTTACGATTGGGGTCATACTCGATCGCGGCAACTTTTGCGGGAATATTATGCTTATTCCGCCGAAAGTCAACTTGGCGATAACGACGTTTATGCCCGCCGCCGCGACGACGGCTGGTAATTACGCCGCGATTATTGCGTCCTTTCTGACGATGTTTGTATTTGGTAAGGGACTTTTCGGGTTCAGACCGTGTAATTTCGGCAAAGTCGGAAACCGTTGCTTGTCTTGTCCCTGGGGTATAAGGTCGATAGGAGCGAATACTCATTTTAAATAATAGTTGTGATCGGTCGATTAAACTTCAGGGAAGAGGGTAATGCTGTCTTCTTCAGATAAGGTGACGATCGCGCGTTTATATTGAGGTTTTGTCCCCATATATCTGCCCATACGCCGTTTTTTCCGAGGAAGATTCTGGACGTTTACCTTAGTCACCTTGACATCAAATAAGGTTTCGATCGCCTTTTTAATGTCAGGTTTAGTCGCTTGTTTCTCGACATCAAAAACGTACTTATTCTCTTCTAGCAGAATCGTCGCTTTTTCGGTAATAATCGGTTTGCGGATTAAATCAATTAAATCTCGCTCTTTTGGTTCAGTCACCATACACCTCCTGGATGGTTGCCATTGCGTTGGGGGTGGTAATAATTTTGTCCGCCGCTAAAATGTCATAGACATTCAAGCTACTAGCTCGCATTAATTTAACATTGGGCAAATTACGGGCTGAGAGATAAACTGTTTCTGGCAACTCCTCCAAAATCATCAGCACTTTCACCCCAGGAGTAATCCCCCAACGCTCCATGGCTTGTGCTAATTCTTTGGTTTTGGGTTGTTCGAGTTGGGAAGCAAATGACTCCACGGCGAGTAAGTCTTCGGCACGGCTGGCAAGAGCGGTTCTCAATGCCAAACGCCGTTCCTTGCGATTCATTTTGAGGCTAAAATTGCGAGGTTTGGGGCCAAAAATGACACCACCGCCTCGCCATAAAGGAGAACGACTCGAACCGGCGCGAGCGCGTCCTGTTCCTTTTTGTCGCCAAGGCTTACGCCCACCGCCTCGCACTTCAGCGCGAGTTTTAGTAGAAGCACTGCCCTGACGCGCATTGGTAGTTTGACGAACCACTGCCCGATGGACAATATGTTCGGCATTTTCAGGATTGGCAACTTTTAGGTTTAAGGTGGCTTCTCCCACCTCTTCCCCTTGCCAATTTTTAACGACACAATTAACCATAATTCTTTCTCATACCTGTTAGATGTGTGAACGCTCTTACTGAGCAGTAGCACCGACTAAATTACTGGCGGTAATACTTAATAACCCACCAGACTTCCCAGGAATTGATCCTTTAACAAGAATCACGTTTTTTTCCTTATCCACTTTCATTACCTTGAGCTTGCGAATGGTAACGGTTTTACCGCCCATTCGTCCCGCCATACGGCTTCCGGGATAAACTCGCCCCGGCGTTGTTCCTGGCCCAATTGACCCGGGAGAGCGGTAATTTTTGGAGCCGTGAGTTCTCGGCCCCCGAGCAAATTTATGACGCTTTTGGTAACCCGCAAAGCCGCGCCCAATACTCGTGCCCCTAACATCAACTAGCTGACCCTCACTGAAGAGGTCTTCAGCCGTTACTGATTGCCCTAACTGATAGCTACTGGTATCCTCAACGCGATATTCTTTCAAATGGCGAAGATTTGGGGCTTCAGCTTTTTTCAAGTGTCCCAATTCCGGTTTGGTTAAGGTTTTTTCTTTTTTAGCTCCATAGCCAAGTTGAATGGCACTATAACCATCGGTATTGGGTGTTTTTACTTGGGTGACGGTACAGGGACCGACTTCAATCACTGTTACTGGAATTGCAGTTCCTTGTTCTTGATCAAAAATTTGGGTCATCCCCAATTTTCGACCCATTAAACCAACAGACACAGGTAACCCCCTTATTTAGCTCACATGATGTTTCCTCAAAAGACATGATTCGCGTCAGACTGCTTGAGCGTTGTTGTTGGTTAACCTTGCCCAAGCTCTGAGTTTCTAAATTGGATTTAGCCACAGGCTTTCCTTGTTTGACACTCAGCCCTCTATTTCCCTAATTTTAAGGTCAGAGCGTTGCTAGAGCGCAACCAGAGCGATTTAGAAATACAGCTGTCTTAGTTGTTTGCTTCCCGTCAAGACTTGAAGAACACGGTAAAGGGTTTCTCCAGTTTCCCAACGAGCCAACCAGACGAGATAGCCTGCTGATGCGAGATAGCGACTTGCTTCTTGCGTTAACTGGCTTTTCCGTTTGTTAAGGTTGAGCCAGCGTTGATGAACTCAGCAGACGACTTCTTAATCAATTTTTGAGTCACAATCATAAAGCATATCAAATTTAAAGGAGTTGTGCAAGATCAAGGTTAAATTTTTTTCCTCGCTTAGATTGTGCCAAAATAAGGTTTGAGGATTATTTGTCAAGTTAAACGTTAATCATGCCATTATTAACCACTGGAAATAAGTTTATTCGGGATTTAGAACAATCTGGGGCGGTTGCGGTTTATGCCCCACTGGAAGGGGGGTTTGAGGGACGATATCAGCGTCGCTTACGGACGAAGGGGTATGTCACCTATCATATGTCGGCGAAAGGACTCGGGGATCCCGCTTCCTATCTGAAAGGAATCCATGGGGTGCGTCATCCTCACTTAGGCAAGAAAAATATTGGTCAAAGTGCGGAAGTGGGAGATATTTACTTTTTACCGCCGATTGTGGATTCGCAATTAGCGATTTTACCTGAAAATAAAAAAGGGTTAGTGATGTGGTTAATTGAAGGGTTTGTTTTGTCTAACCAAGAGTTAGCCTATTTAGCTAAGTTTAATGAAATTGAACCGAAAGTGAGAATTGTGGTGGAGTTAGGCGGCGATCGCGCTTTTCGTTGGACTCCTTTATCATCAGTATTGGCAGCAGCTTAGGATTCATTCAGACGGAGGTTAAGGTTGTGGTGCAAGACAAGACGCTTATTCAAAATCGAGACTATACCCTAATTATTGATAAAAGTCAGAGTATGTCCACCCAAGATCAAGAGGCGGGAAAGTCTCGCTGGGAAGTAGCCCAAGAATCCACTTATGCTTTAGCGAAAAAGTGTGAAGAGTTTGATCCCGATGGCATTACGGTTTATTTATTTTCCAGTCGCTTTCGACGCTATGATCAGGTAACTTCGGATAAGGTGGCTCAAATCTATGCCGACAATGATCCCATGGGGAAAACGAATTTAGTCGAGGTTTTAGAGGATGCCATCGAAAACTACTTTCAGCGCAAAGCCACGGGGGAAACTAAGCCCAATGGAGAAACGTTTTTAATTATTACTGATGGCGAACCCGAAGATCGCAAGGGAGTCATTCGTTTGATTATTGAGACTTCTCGTCGCTTAGATCGCGATGATGAAATTGGCATTTCTCTGATTCAAGTGGGGGATGATCCCAAAGTTACGGAATATCTTAAGGCATTAGATGATCAGTTACTGGATGCTGGGGCAAAGTTTGATATTGTTGATACCATTGCCATGAAAGATATGGGAAATACTCCTTTATCAGAAGTGCTATTAAGAGCAATTACTGACTAATTCATTATTGGTTATTGGTTATTTGTCATTACAAGAAAAGATATGATCTTTCTCTGGTGGTAACAAGTAGCCAATGCCCCTGTAAAATTATTTTTCCTTTCTCGTGGTGCAACGTTACATCTTAAATTGTTTTCTCACCGTTGGTTCTTTATTGTTTTGTGCGTTGCTGTTGCCGAGTCGTTTACCAGGAACGGTTTTATTAGGCTTGGGACCCCATTGGCTGTTAATTTGGGTAGTGGCTTGGGGAATTAAACGTCAACCTTGGCAAGGCGCGATCGGTGGGCTAGCAGCAGGATTAATCCAAGATGGGATGGTTTTGTCAAGCCCTTCCCATGTTTTTAGTTTAGCAATTATTGGCTTTTTAATCGGACGCATTGACAAGGATAAATATATTCAAGAAGACTTTATTTCCATTGCTTTAATTGTTTTTGCGATGGCGGTTTTAGCAGAGACGTTAACAGCCGTTCAATATACGATTGTCGATTTTTCTCGTCTCCTTCCGATTTGGAACCAGCATCAACAAATTGCCATTGTTTCAGCTTTATTAAGTAGTTTATGGGCTCCTCTGATTTATTATCCTTTAAATTACTGCTGGCAACATTTAGAAACAGAAGAATAATATTTGTTATTTGTTATTTGTTATTTGTTATTGGGTTATACCATTTCTAAGAATTGGCGCTATACACCACCCCACTTCTTTTCCCCCCTTTCAAAGGGGGGTAGGGGGGATTATAGGGGGGTTGAGTTTTTAAAAATAGTATAAAAATCGTATTAGAATATGGCTAAATCAACAGCAAACATTCCTGAACTTCTAGAAACGATTAATCCCATTTATTCTTATCCCAAATCGTCTTATTTAATTCGTGATAAATTTCGGTTTATTGATCTCTTTGCAGGAATTGGTGGCATGAGACTGGGATTTTCTTCTCCCCATAGCCAGTGTGTGTTTTCTTCGGAATGGGATTCTCACGCCCAAAAGACTTATTATGCTAATTTTCAGGAAGTTCCCACAGGCGATATTAATACCATTTCTCCTCATGAGATTCCAGATCATGATCTTCTTTTAGCAGGGTTTCCCTGTCAACCGTTTAGTAGCATCGGAAGGCGAGAAGGATTTTTACATGAAACTCAAGGAACATTATTTTATGCCATTGCTAAAATTCTAGAGGCAAAACAGCCTATATCATTTCTATTAGAGAATGTTCCCGGATTAATCACCCATCAAAACGGAAAAACATTTTCCATTATTCTTAAAGCCCTTGATGAATTAAATTATGATGTTCGTTATATGGTGTTAGATGCAGCTGACTTTAATTTACCCCAGCGACGAGAACGAATTTATCTTGTTGGGTTTAAGCGGGATTATTTAAAGCAAAGAATTCAGTTTGAGTTTCCAAAAGGAAAAAATAATGAGGTATTTATTAATGAGTTTTTAGAAAAAGGGGTTTCAGGATATTCTATTTCGGAACATTTGCAAAAGACTTATCTGTTTAAAACAGATGATAGCAAACCGCAAATTGTTGATCAAAATTCTAGAGTTAAAGTAAAAACATTAGTTTCCACCTATCACAAAATTCAACGTTTAACTGGAACATTTGTTCGCGATGGAGAGACAGGGATTCGATTATTGACAGAACGAGAATGTAAAGCCATTATGGGATTTCCTGATTCCTTTATTTTTCCCGTTTCTCGAACACAAATGTATCGGCAGTTAGGTAATTCAGTAGCGGTTCCAGTCATTCGCGCGATCGCGCAGCAAATTTATTCTTCTCTTAAACAAATGGTAAGATTTACTAAAAACTAATGACACTTTCTTCCGTTGTTCCCACAACATTTTTTCAACGTTCTGCCAGTATTGTTGCCCCAGAATTATTGGGAAAACAGCTAGTTAGACAATATTCCGATCGAACAACGACCACCCTAACTATTCAGGAAGTCGAAGCCTATGATGGCGTGCAAGACTTAGCCAATCATGGGGCAAAAAGACGCACTCCTAGCAATGAAATTATGTTTGCTTGTGGCGGCTATTTCTATGTTTATCTTTGCTATGGCATTCATTTAATGTTAAATGTGGTTTGTGACCAAACTGAAACACCAGCAGCAGTATTAATTCGGGGGGCAGGTGATATTAACGGCCCCGGAAAACTAACGAAATTTTTACAACTAGAAAAGAATCTCAATGGCAAACTCCCTCAACCTGAAAATCAGGTTTGGTTTATTGATACTGGCACTAAAGTAAAACAATCAGATATTCTAGTAACCCCTCGAATTGGATTAAGTAAATATGCTGGGAAATGGCAAAATAAACCCTTAAGATTTGTTTTAAAATAAAATAACCAATATCTATCGTTTTTAATTAAGAGCAATTATTATGGCTGAATATAATGATCCTAAATATAGACAAGGACAAGATAAGAATAATTCCCCTGAAGATGATGAAACTCAGTATAAAGATGAGACAGAAACACAATATGCCTATGGGGCATATCAAGCTAATGCTAAAAGGGCTAAGGAAAGACAAGCAGAAGCTCAACGCTTAAGGGAGGAAGAAAGAGAATTAGCAAATACCCAAAGACTTACAATTATCCGTAAAGTGACCCAAAGTATTTCTTACTTAGTTGTAGCACTAGAAACTTTATTAGGACTCAGGTTTATTCTATTAATCACAGGGGCTAATCCAGAAAATATCT
>CAZTXK010000001.1:39111-46221 GCA_964617275.1 uncultured Dactylococcopsis sp.
TTATTAGGACTCAGGTTTATTCTATTAATCACAGGGGCTAATCCAGAAAATATCTTTGCTAGCTTTATTTATACTTTATCAGAACCCTTTGCTTTACCTTTTTCTAATTTATTTCAAACGATTGAAATTGAAGGGGCTACTCATGTTTTTGATATTAATATCTTAATTGGAATGGTAATTTACTTATTGTTAATGGTTTTAGTAAATTGGTTAATTAAAATTGTTGCGACTCCTTAAGAGGCGGTTCGTTGAGTTTCAGCTTTTGGATCTTTTGCTGGTAATAGTTTAATTAAGGGTAAGGGAAGTAATGTGGAAAGATTTGTCAAAACGACTAATAACCACAACCGATCAAAATTATTTTCAGTAACGCCTAAAAGGTAGGTTAATAATCCCCCTAACTCATGGGAGAGAAACCCGGCAAGATTAAAAATTGACATTAATAAGGCAAATAACGTGGCTTCAATTCCGGGGGGGCATAATCGCGCAGATAAAACTAAAATTGGCATAAAGGCAACTTCTCCCACCACGCTTAAAATTAAATTATCCCCTAAACTAAACCAATAATCGTCAATTCCTAAAGCACGATTGGCATGAGTTACTAATAATAAAACACTCATTCCTAATACGGCAGAAATGACGGTACTCCAACCTAAAACTTGACGAAAGGGAATGGTTTTTAAAAAGCGTTGAAATATCCAAACCCCAGCAAGAGAAGCAAAGCTACTTACAAGCCGAACTCGTCCTAAAAATTCAGGTTCAAATCCTAATTCGTTGGTCATAAAAAAGAATATTGCTGAATCTGAACCGGGGGTAGATTGCCAGATAAAAATAAAGATAGTCGGGAATAAAATTTGTTTTTGGGTGATGGCTTGCCAAAGTTGGGTTACTTGACTCTTTACATTTTTCAATAATGCTAATCTGTCTCGTTCTTCTTTGGGAATTGGGGTTTCCGTAATTAACCACGCCACTGCTGAGAAAACTAAGGGAAAGATTGCGGTAATGGCAAAGACAGTTTTTGGAGTAAATAACTCCAGTAACCAACCACTAAAATAGGCGGTGATTAAACCTCCTAATGCCGAAGCCCCCCAACTCAAGGACTGTAATGATCCTGCATTAGCTAAAGATTCTTCTCGCGCCCGTTCGACGACTTGAGAATCCACAATGACATCACTAATGGCAATTGATGCTGAACTCATTAAAATAGCAATGGTTGCCATAAGGGCATTATCCACAAAGGTGGCTAGGGCTAGCCAAGCGGCTGTTCCCAGAAAGCCAGAAAATACTAAATAAGGGCGGCGACGATATCCGAAAATGGGGAAGCCATCGGAGAGAAAGCCAAATAAGGGTTTAATTACCCAAGGAAGTACCGCCACCCCTGTTAATGCGGAAACTTCGGCAGGACTTAATCCTAAATCATCTTTGAGGAAAAAACTAATCGCTAATCGAGCAAGGTTGAGGATTCCTCGCACCACATAAACGCTGACAATGGCAAGTAATTCGGGGGTGGGATCATTGCCTAGGAATATTTTGTCCTTAAAGAAATTTCGCAACTGGGTTTTAATTCCCTTGCTGGGAGAGGTAGTGGAAATGCCCATAACTAATGCTTGGTGATGGTTTGATTGATCCAGTCTTTAAGTTTAGTGTTCACCTGTTCAGGAACTTCATCATGGGGACAATGTCCAGCTTTGAGAAAATGTTCTGAAATGTTGTCGTAGTATTGATGAAATTTGCGCGATCGCGCTTTGGTATCCATCCAAGGATCTTCCTCTCCCCATAACAGTAATAAGGGAACCTCTAGCCGTTGTAATAATTCATCAACCTTGTCGCCTCTGGGACTTTTAAACACAGAAGCAAAAACTTTAGCTGCGCCGCGATCGCAGGAAGGACGATAAATGTCTTCCACTAACTGATCTGTAACCGCACTGGAATCAAAATAAACCTTTTCTAAGGTTTGCCGAATCATGGATTTGCGACGTACATATTGGAATAATAGCCAACTACTCCAAGGCTGTAATAAAATAGAGCGAATAGTTTTCTGAAACCTTTGTTTTAAAGTTAACCGTGGAGGGGGTTGCTGATTGGTCTCTTGATCCGAGAAGGGGCCAGCACTATTGAGTAAAACCACTCCCTTTGACCGCTGAGGACAATTTCCCCCCACACAAAGAGCAGCATATCCCCCAAGAGAATTTCCCACTAGCACCACTGGCTTACCAATTACCGCTTGGATAAACTCACTGAGTTGTTCTTGCCACAACTGCCCACTATAAGACCAATCTGGTTTACTGGAGCGTCCAAACCCCAGTAAATCAATGGCAAACACCTTAAAATCAGTTTGTAGTTCTGTGATATTTTTTCGCCAATGATCCGTAGAAGCCCCAAAGCCATGAATCAGCAAAATAGGCGGAGCATCCGAAGCATCTTCGCCAGCTTCAACATAGTAAATATTTTGCCCTCGCCATTGCCAATAATGCCCTAATCCGATCGCTGAGACTGCTTGATTCACATCCATTTGCTTAAAATGTTAAGTTTCGTTAAAAATCTATTCAACAGCTTAAATGAAATCCTGAAGCAATTGCCACATTTTAGGAAGAAGTAGAGAATGAAAAAGAATTATCGCCGTTGCATTAGTTGTCGGCGTGTAGCCCCGAGAGAGGAGTTTCTGCGAGTAGTGAGAACCCATCCCTCACGAAGCGTTCAACTCAATCAGGGGATGGGGCGCTCAGCGTATATTTGTCCCTGTCACAGCTGCCTGAAACTTGCTCAACACAAAAACCGTCTAGGGCGAGCCTTAAAAGCGCAAATTCCACCAGAAATTTACGAGCAACTCTGGGAGAAGATAGCAGAAAACTCTATAACCCAACAATCAACTTCTGCAAGGGAATTCCCCAATAAGCATTAAATTATTGGTACAATATAAAACTTAGGGTTAAATTAGAGGAGAAAGAACCTTCACGATATCAATCATCATAAACGAAACTGAAGCCGATCAAACACCGTAATAGGTGATACAAATAGAAATAAACCACTTTCATTAAAAAATATTGGCTTATGCTCTAAAAATAGTAAACAGTAACAATGGGGGATAGTGGATGACTAAGGTCAGAATTTACGATTTATCCAGAGAATTAGATCTCAATAACAAGCAGGTATTAGATATCTGCGACAAGCTCAATATTGGCGCAAAAAGTCATAGTAGTACCATCCCAGAAGAAGATGCCCAGCGAATTCGTGCCGATGTTCAACGTTCAGGTGTGACTAGGCAATCAGCATCTAGAAATGGTAAGGGAAAAAGTAACGCCAAAAGCAATAAGCCTAAAAAAGGTAAGCAACAAAT
This sequence comes from uncultured Dactylococcopsis sp., assembly GCA_964617275.1. Lineage (GTDB taxonomy): Bacteria > Cyanobacteriota > Cyanobacteriia > Cyanobacteriales > Rubidibacteraceae > Halothece. The sequence goes on from CAZTXK010000001.1 coordinate 42,446, forward strand.
TCTAGAAGTTCGACATAATAAGCAGCGTGAAGAAAGTTCTTCATCAGAACATAGTAATTCCCAACAATTAATGACTCCCCCACGTCGAGATATAAGCAAGTCAGAGGAAAATCAAGATATTAAGCCCAAACCAAAAATGAAAAAAACCTCTGAGGAAACTTCCTCAACTGTTTCCCAAAAAGAGGAGCAACCTAAGAAGCCAGAGTCGCAACCTGTGTCATCAGCGCCAGCTCCAGAAAAGTTAGAAGTAGAGAACTCTCAGCTGATGAGCGAGGAGTCTCAGAAAAAAACCGAGGCTTCTACCCCAGAAACCGAAAACCAACCTTCTTCGGAAGCCTCAGAGGAAAAACCAGAACTCATTGGCCCCCCGAGCAAACCTCAGCCCCCGAAAAATCGCAAATCTTCCCCTAAAGAAGATAAATCAGAAAGCAAAAAAGTTGAAAAACCGAAAAAGGTAGAAAAGCCCACCTTAAAATCTTCTTCCAATAAACCGAAGCCGAAAACAGAACCAGAAAAACCAGCAGCTGAAGAGAAGAAAGAGGAAAAACCGGCTCCGAAGAAACCAGCAAAACCGAAAATGCTGGAGAAACCAAAACGAGCCAAAGAAGAACAAGAAGCACCGCCAGAGGAAGTAGCAGCGAAAACAGATAGCGAGGAGACCTCTGAAGAAGACACTAGCGATGATAATGAAATTCTTCTTGACGCGCCTAAACGCACTCGTCCCAAGCGTGTAGAGGCCCCCACTCGCACAGGGAAGAAAAAACGATGGGAACAAGAGGAAGAAGATCCCGAAAAAGCAGAAGCCAAAGCGCAGAAAAAACGCCGTCCCAAGCCAATTATTGAGGATGACGACGAGGAAGAACTGGCATTAGAGACGGATGAAGATGTAGAAGCGTCAGAAGAGCAATCGATCGCGCTTCGTTCTTTAGAACGTCCCCCGAAACCTGAATCACTGCAGAGCAAAAAATCTTCACCCCCCCCGAAAGCCAGTCCCAGCAAGCCGAAAAAAGGTAAAGATAAGGGAACTAGTACCCAGCAACGCAATAAACGTCAAGAAAAAGAAGAAACCCAACAACGTCCCGAGAAAATTACCCTCCGTGATAATTTAACAGTTTGGGAACTGGCAGAAATGCTGGTAGTTTCAGAAACAGAACTAATTAAAAATCTCTTCTTCAAAGGGATTGCTGCCAATATTACTCAAACGCTTGACCTAGAAACCGCCCGTTTAGTTGCCGAAGATTTAGGGGTAGAAGTGGAAATCCCTGAGAAAAAATCAGGGGCGGAAAAAACGGAAATGCTCGATAACGAGGACTTGGAAAACCTCCAATCTCGTCCGCCAGTGGTAACGATTATGGGTCACGTGGATCACGGGAAAACCAGTCTCCTCGACTCCATTCGTCAGACCAAAGTCGCCGAAGGAGAAGCAGGGGGAATTACCCAGCATACAGGGGCTTACCATGTGGATGTGGAGCATGAGGGAGAAACCAAGCAAGTGGTATTCCTCGATACGCCCGGTCACGAAGCCTTTACCGCGATGCGAGCGCGAGGGGCAAAAGTTACCGATATCGCTGTGTTAGTTGTCGCTGCCGATGATGGGGTACAACCGCAAACCCAAGAAGCTATTAGCCACGCTAAAGCAGCCGGAGTTCCCATTGTGGTTGCCATCAACAAAATTGATAAAGAAGGGTCAAACCCCGATCGCGTTAAACAAGAGTTGACCGAACAGGGCTTGCTTCCCGAAGAATGGGGCGGCGAAACTCCCATGGTTGGGGTTAGTGCCATCACTGGGGACAATTTGGACGAGTTGCTAGAAATGATTAGTCTGGTTGCCGAATTAGAAGAACTCTCGGCTAACCCGGATCGCCTCGCCAGAGGAACTGTCATTGAGGCAAATCTCGATCGCGCTCGCGGCCCAGTGGCAACCTTACTGGTGCAAAATGGAACGCTTCGTCTCGGGGATATCATTGTTGCCGGTCCCTGTTTTGGTAAAATTCGCGCCATGATCGATGACCGCGGCGAACGAGTGGAAGTGGCAAGCCCCTCTTTTGCCGTAGAAATATTAGGCTTAAGTGACGTTCCTTCTGCTGGGGATGAGTTTGATGTTTATGCCGATGAAAAACATGCTCGGGCCATCGCTGAAGAACGTAGCGAGCAAATGCGTAACTCTCGCTTACAAAAAGCGGCTAATTCCCGTCGTGTTACCCTCAGTGGCGTATCTGAACAAGCCCAAGAAGGAGAACTCAAAGAACTGAACTTGATTATTAAAGCAGACGTGCAAGGCTCAGTGGAAGCGATCCAAAGTTCTCTGGCGGAATTGCCGCAAAATGAAGTGCAAATTCGGGTTCTATTTGCCGCTCCAGGGGAAGTGACAGAAACGGATGTTGACTTAGCTGCTGCTAGTGGGGCCATCATTATTGGCTTTAATACAACCCTTGCTTCTAATGCCAAAACAGCAGCGGATCAAGAAGGGGTCGATGTTCGCGAGTATGACATTATCTATAAACTCCTTGATGAAATTCAAGGGGCAATGGAAGGACTTCTTGATCCTGAAGAGATAGAATCTCCCTTAGGAACTGCCGAGGTGCGAGCTGTGTTCCCTGTTGGGCGCGGTTATGCAGCTGGCTGTTATGTACAGTCCGGGCGTTTAGTTCGGAATCGTCGGATGCGAGTTCGTCGCAATGGCGAAGTTGTTTATGAGGGAAATATGGACTCCCTCAAACGGGTGAAAGAAGATGCTAAGGAAGTTCAATCCGGCTTTGAATGTGGCGTTGGCTCGAATAAGTTTAATGGTTGGCAAGAAGGTGATATCATCGAAGCCTATGAAATGGTGATGAAACGCCGTTCCTTAAGTGGGAAGAAATAACTCTTCGTCCTTTGTTGTTAGTCCTTTGTCCTTTGTTGTTTGTAAACCAATGACTAATGACTAATGACTAATGACCAATAACCAATAACAAATAACGAATAACCAATAGCAATGTATAAAAAAGAACCTTATTTGTGGATTCATTTAGCGGGACTTGCCATTCTTCCCCTGTGGCTAGAACTGGTTTGGTTGGGATTAGCCGCAGGAAAGCCCATTTTGCCAGTCATGCTGGAGTTAGGGATGGTTGCTTTGGTGGGAACCTTGCCCATTCTCTTAATGCAGTGGACTCGCCCTTTTGATATTTTTAGTATTCTCTTATTGTCTCTGCAACCTGATCAACTTAATGACAAGCAACGCCAGATATTAAAGGTATTTAAAACGCCTAAGCATCGGGCGTTTACAGGATTGGGCGCGATCGCGCTTTTAGTCGCCCTCTGGTTTATTGCCCGTTATACACCTTTAGTGGCTTCAGTAACCCCATTTCCGAATCATGCAGTGGGTTTACTCGTGGCGGCGATCGCGTTTTTAGCCAGCAACCTCTTCTTACAAGTTCCCCTCAGTGTCATTGCTGTTTTTCTAACTAGCGATACCCAGTTAGAAAACTTTACTCCCGATCCCCCAGAACAAATTACCAGTAATTACTTTGTTCCCGGAGTTCGGGTGAAAAAGATTTTACCCGCCTTAGTGGAAGAACCGGAAAAATCAGCTTCTCCAGAATAACTAGGATTCTGTATTGGTATCATTTGGGGGGGCTTCAGATGGAGTTTCTTCCCCAGAAATAGCAGAAGCAGCGCGATCGCCGAGTTGTCGAAATTGCTCACTCATTCCCTCTAAACGCTCTTTCCACTCAGGATTCGGTTCAACTCCTTCAATGGAGCGGTGATAAGCGAGAAGAGTCACAGCCATGGCATAA
>CAZTXK010000002.1:0-10531 GCA_964617275.1 uncultured Dactylococcopsis sp.
ATCTACCCGTTAACCTAACGGTATAACGGGAGTCTTCTCGCAGGTTAAGATAAATTAGTTAAAAACTGAATTGGGAGGGGAAGCGAAAATGCTTAATAAAATTTTGCTTGCAGATTCTGGTACGGGTCACTCTGAGGAAATGTTGCAGTATCTATTGCAACTACCGTCTCTCAAAAATACCTCGGTGACAATCCTAAATGTTGTTCCATCACAAATTACAAGTGATGAGATGATGGAAAAATGGGAAGAAGGAGGGAAACTTCTTGCTGGGGCAATTCAACGAATGCACCTTGATCCAGCGCAAGTTTCTACGATGTTGCGGCAGGGTGATCCCAAGACAACGGTTTGCGAAGTTGCCGAGGAAATAGAAAGCGATTTAATTATTATGGGATCGCGAGGACTGAAACGTCTCGAATCAATCCTCGAAAACTCGGTGAGTCAATATGTGTTTCAACTCTCCAGTCGTCCTATGTTACTGGTGAAGGATGACATTTATGTGACTCGCCTGAAACGGATCATGGTCGCAGTGGATCAGTCCGCAGATTCTCAATACTGTCTAGAGTTAGCCCTATTTTTATTACGAGATATTCCTTCCGGTCAGCTACTGTTAGTTCAGGTTGATCCTTCTATGGAAACAGGAGAAACCCTATCAGGGCAAGAAGCGGAAAAAACGCCGGTACTCGCTCCTGCGGTGGAACAGGCGAAAAAACAAGGGGTTAACTATCAAGGAATCATTGCGGGTGGAAAACCGGGTCCCACACTTTGTCAACTGGCAGAGGATAAGAAGGTCAGTCTCTTAATGTTGGGATCGCCTGATCGTCGCCCGAGTGTCGCCCGAACGTTACCTGATTTGGATCGACTTTTAGGAGCTTCTTTATCGGATTATGTCAGAGTTTATGCCAACTGTCCGGTTCTGCTAGGACGACGACTTAGTGAGTAAAGCAACCAGAAACTCATCATTAAATATCCCGTTACTCTATTGGTTTAACGGGATTGATTGAATGATTGGTTAGCTTGTGCTAGAGTTAGCGATGATATTATCAATTCTTAACATTTGAATGGTTGTGCAGAAACAAAGGCTATTTCAGGGGATATTACTGGTGGTTGCTACTGTGCCAATGACCCTTCTATCCTCAACTGCGTTCGGTGAGTTACTCCAACCAGAAAATAAAATTGAATTGTTAGCCCAACATCGTCGTCAAGCTCGCTTGCAACAATTATTAGAACGGGGTCGAAAGTTAGTGAAGGCTGGGGAATATGAAGCTGCAGTGGAAGTGTACCGACAAGCCAGTAACTTAGACTCGGATAATGCAAGAATTTTCTCTGGTTTGGGCTATGTGGAAGCAATTCTAGAAAATTATCAAGCGGCTGTAGAAGCCTATCAAAAAGCCGTAGAGCTTGAACCGAATAATGCAGCGTTTCACCAGGCTCTAGGTCATAGTTTGGCAAAAAATCAAAATTATGCTGCTGCCACTAATGCTTATCATCGCGCTACCCGAATCGATCCCGATAGTATCAAATCCTATCTAGGGTTAGGAACCGTATTATTGCGTCAAAACGATCGCGCTGGGGCAATCAGTATTTATCAAAAAGCCTTGACAATTGAACCTAATCATGCAGAGGTTAATACGATCTTGGGGTCTTTATTAGTTAAAGAAGAGAACTATCAAGACGCGATCGCGCATCTCAAAACCGCCCTTAACAACAATCCTCAAAAAACCACTGCTTGGCTAAGTCTCGGGAACGCCTATCAAAAACAAGATCAACTCAAAGATGCCGAATCCGCCTATAAAAGAGCCATTCGCTTAGACTCGGAATTAGTCGAGGCATTTGCTTCCCTGGGAGAAGTGCAACTAGAACAAGAAGAGTATATGGACGCAATTATTACCTATCGTCGTCTCTTGGAATTAGCCCCTGATACGCCTGGCGCTTATTATAACTTAGGATTAGCTCTCAAAGGGCGCGATCGCGTTACTGAAGCGCGAGAAGCCTTTGAAACCGCCCATGATCTGTTTACCGAAGCCCAAAATGAAGAGGGGAGAGAACGCTCCCAAATGCAACTAGAAAACCTATGAGGGGAGTTTTTCTAACCAAGGGCGTACATCAACCGCTAAATCTAGCCCCAATTCCAAAAGCGGACGTAGGCTAGGGGAAAGCTCTGAAGGATCATGGGATTTTAACCAGTGGTAATATAATTCCTGGCAGCGATCGAGCATCATCCCCAACCCTAAAAGATGCCCCAGATGGATTAGCCGCTTCGTATATTCTCCTCTTGCCACATTATCAGGATCATGATGAAGTAAGTTCCACAAAGAGCGGACTGTTAGGCGTTCTAAAATGGCTCTCCCCTCGGGAATTTCTAATCCCAAGTTGAGGGTTTTGGCTTCTGTTGTAATCGCTTCTAGTTCCTCTAATACTGTCTCTCGCGCAGTCATCTCTTCTTCTACCTGTTCCAGGGTTTGTAAACTTTTGACACACCGTTGAGAAAGTGCAATCTCTGCTGCCACTTGCAATTCCCGAGGAATCGGTAAGTTATCTTCTTGAAACGCTAACAAAATCGTATAGTTATCCCGGTAAATCTGGGTATAAAGTTCATCTAAGCGGTTTTTTGTATCTTGGGCCAACTGTTGCATAATTTCAAACCGCTTTTCTCCAAAGAGATTTTCCAGCCCTAAAGATTGTTCCCCAAAATATTCTTTCATCCCGAGAATCGTTTTCGCGGCACTTCCTCGCTGAAATAGAGCAAAAATTTCTTGCACCCAACTCCGATAAACAGCAGGTTTAGGAGACGGTTTCACACAACAATGAAAATCCCATCCCCCCAGATGTAACACGGCAAAAACCATGCTATGGGTTTCTCCTGTTCCATGAGACTGCATTTTCAATGCTCCCATAGCGAGAGTTAACGCCCCAATCGTTTGTCGTTGATAATCTTGCTGCGTGACGTGGTAAGAATAATGATAATGCTGTTTGGGATGATGCTTAAACAGTGAACTGAGGGCATAATGCGCTGCCACTTGTTCCATGCTGACTTGTGCTGGTTTCACCAGTTGACGATAAACCTCACCGCCATGCTGATATTTTTCATCATTACTGGGGGCTTTAGCTAGGCGTTGGATAAAGGCTTCTTCTAAAGATTCCCCAGAAATCGCTTCGGCTAATTCAATCGCCCGAGAGGCATAACATAAATTTTGCACTGCTTCTGGACGAGAAATTTCCTCAAAAAACCAACCGCAACTGGTGTACATGAGAAGGGCTTGGCGTTGCATCTCTAATAGCTGTAACCCTTTAATTGTTTCTTCTGGGGCTAGATCATGCTTACTATGTTGGGAGAGAAAATCATTGGTGGGATGAGGTTCTCTCAACATTTCCGAACGACGCAAAACCTGAATATAATCATTACGAGTTTCCCAAGGATCAGAAAATATCTGTCCGCCTTCGGTTTCAAAAATTCTTGCTAACTTATCTCGTAGCCAGTCTAAACTGTCTCGCAAGGGTTTGCGCCATTTTTGCTGTGTCTCAGGGCTACCCCCACAACCACAGTCATTGCGCCAACGTTCGACTCCATGTGGACAACTCCAAGAGGTGACGGGCTTAAGCATTACTTCCCACCTCGGAGGAGACAGACTTAAATAATGGGCATAGTTGCTAATTTGCCAATGTCGGGCGGGAAATTCACGGGTGAACGCATAAGCAAGGGATTTTTCTGTACCAAGTTTATGATGTCCAAAGGTTTCTCCATCAGTTGCCACATTAATCAGTTGGGAGGGGCGCTGATCTCCCTGAATTGCCTGTCGGAGTCGTTCGGTGAAATATTGCGAGCTATTCAGGACATCATGAAACCCTATATCCGCAGAAATTGGCCCATCATAGAAGAAAATATCAATAAAGTCTCTCTCATCGACAAAACAGCGATAAGGGCGGGTGGGATTAATTTGTGAGCCTCCCACTTCTCGCCATACTTGAGGAGAGGAATTTTCAACATTGGGTAAGGGGCGACAGCGTTGGGCTTGAGACGGAGAAAGAATGATAAAACGGATATTTTCTGCAATTAGGGCTTCTAAAGTAGGATAATCCACGGCGGTTTCGGGCAGCCACATTCCCTCTGGTTCACGTCCAAATCGGGATTGAAAATCGGCTTTTCCCCAACGAATTTGGGTCTTTTTATCTCGTTGATTAGCCAGAGGAAGAATGGTGTGATTGTAGGGCTGCGCGATCGCGTTTCCATGGCCATTGAGGCGTTGACAACTGGCGCGATCGGCTTCGATAATTTTTTGGTAAACTTCTAAGTCATACCGCTCTAACCAAGACATTAAGGTGGGGCCGATGTTAAAACTTAAATACTCAAAATTATTGACAATATCAATGACCTCCCCCCTCTCGTTTAAAACTCTGGCAAAAGCATTCGGGCGATAACATTGATGATGAATCCGCTCATTCCAATCATGGAAAGGTTCCGCACTGGGTTGGCGTTCGATGGCATCTAAGTAAGGATTTTCCCGAGGGGGCTGATAAAAATGTCCATGAATCGTGACATAAACGCCCGTTGCTGTGATTTTTTCCGGTGGATGCGTTTTTAATTTAGGAGCAACCGAGAGGGAGGTTTCTTGGGTAGAAGTCATGATCACATTTATCCTAGGTTTAGGTATATTTTAATGCTAAATTTACAGAAACTTATTCTTGATTAAATATTAGTAATCTGTTCATCAATAACAAATGTTTAATAAAAATACCCTTTGGTTTACGCTATTACTATTTGTTCCCATTTCGATCATCGGTCATTGGTTACAGTGGAATGAAGTAACCATATTTATTACTGCTAGTTTAGCAATTCTTCCTCTGGCTGCCTTTATGGGAGAAGCTACCGAGGAAATTGCTGTCGTTGTTGGTCCCACCACAGGGGGACTCCTTAATGCTACTTTTGGGAATGCAACTGAGTTAATTTTAGCGTTTATTGCCCTAAAAAGTGGGTTAATTAATGTTGTTAAAGCTACAATTACGGGATCAATTATTAGTAATTTACTCTTAGTCATGGGCTTTGCCATGCTTTTAGGCGGATTACGCTATAAAGAACAGATTTTTTCCTCACCAGTCGCCCGCGTTAACGCTTCTTCCATGAATTTAGCTGTTATTGCCATTTTACTCCCGACTGCGGTGGAATATACCTCTGATGGTGTGGGAGAAGAAGTGTTGCAAAACTTATCAGTTGCAGTTGCTATTGTGTTAATTATTGTTTATGGATTAACCTTATTATTTTCCATGAAAACTCATGCTTATTTGTGTGAGGTAGGAGAAGCCGATTTAGAGAGAGAAGAAGGAAAAAGAAAACCAGAAGAGGTAAATGTTTGGTTTTGGGTGATTATCTTATTTTTGGTCACCATTACAGTTGCGATTGAATCGGAATTATTAGTGAATTCTTTAGAATCTGCCACAGAAGGGTTAGGTGTGACTCAGTTATTTACTGGGGTAATTGTTCTCCCCCTCATTGGTAATGCTGCGGAACATTTCACAGCCGTTACGGTAGCAATGAAAAATAAAATGGATTTATCTTTATCAGTAGCGGTGGGATCAACTTTACAAATTGCCTTATTTGTCGCGCCAGTTTTAGTGATTTCAGGTTGGATACTCGGACAACCTATGGATTTAGATTTTAATCCCTTTGAATTAGTTGCAGTCGCTGTGGCAGTTTTTATTGCTAACTCGATTAGTTCTGATGGTAAATCCAATTGGTTAGAAGGCAGTTTATTATTAGCCACTTATATTGTGATTGCCCTTGCGTTCTTTTTCCATCCTGTCGTTCCGAATCTTGGTTAAGGTTGTCCTTCGTCCTCTGTACTTCGACAAGCTCAGTAACACCTTTGTAAACTAATAACGAATAACCAATAACCAATAACCAATTATGTCGAAACTTACCTTAAAAGCCCAGCATCGCTGTTTTGATGGGACTGTGAGTTACTATAAACATCACTCACAGGTGTGCCATACATCCATGGCGTTTTCCGTGTTTTTGCCTCCACAAGCTAAAGCCTCCACTGTTCCTGTGTTATATTTTCTTTCTGGCTTGACTTGCACTGAAGAAAACTTTACGGTTAAATCAGGGGTACAGCGAGAAGCTGCTCGATTAGGAATTGCCATTATTGCCCCCGATACCAGCCCTCGCAATACGGGAATCCCTGAAGAAGACACCGATTATGATTTAGGAAGCGGCGCAGGGTTTTATGTGGATGCGACACAGCAACCTTGGCAAAAACATTATCAGATGTATCGTTATGTAGTAGAAGAACTACCCGAGTTAGTAGAAAGTGAATTTCCGATTATTCCTGAAAAACGAGGCATTTTTGGGCATTCTATGGGAGGACATGGTGCATTGATTTGTGCGCTACGCAATCCCAATCATTATCTCTCCGTCTCGGCTTTTGCCCCGATCGCGGCTTTAAAGCAATGTCAATGGGGAAAAAAGGCACTGACTCACTATTTAGGGGAGGATCAAACCTTATGGGATGAATATGATGCCACAGAATTAGTCAAACGAAAAACTTGGCTCGATAAACCCATTTTAATTGACCAAGGAACAGAAGATAATTTTTTAGCCCAACAGCAATTATTACCCGATCAATTTGCGACGGCTTGTGAAAGGGTCGGTCAATCTTTAAATTTAAGATATCAAGAGGGTTATGATCATAGCTACTTCTTTATCAGTAGTTTTATTGGGGATCATTTACAGCATCATGGGCAATTTTTAACTTAAAAGAGAGGGTTTAGAATCGGGATGAAAACACAAGTCGAATCAGGAAAAATTAATATCCGTGGCGTTGATCATTACTATGAGTGGGTGCGTCAAGGCAATAATCAAAAACCCGTCTTAGTATTTATTCATGGTTGGGGGGGATCAGGGCGTTATTGGAAAACTACCGCCACTGCCCTTAGTTCTGATTTTGATTGTCTTTTATATGATATCAGAGGGTTTGGGCGTTCTCCTTTACCCCCACAACATTCAGTTTCCTTTGATATGGAAGAATATGCAGAAGATTTAGCCTTCCTTTTAGAGGGATTAAATTTAGAACAAGTTTATCTTAATGCTCACTCCATGGGGGCTTCTTTTGCTACCTTATTTTTAACTCGTTATCCTGAAAAAGTAAAGCAAGCTATCTTAACTTGTAGTGGTATCTTTGACTATAATCCCATTACCTTTAATCTGTTTCATCTCGCTGGCAGTTATGTTGTAAAATTACGATTCAATTGGCTCTTAAGTATTCCAGCCATGGATCGCTTGTTTATGGCAAGATTTCTTTATCGCTCAATTCCCGAAGCAGAAAGAAAAGCCTTTTTAGAAGATTATTTATTAGCGGATGAAGTGGCAGCGAAAGGAACAATTTACACAGCCGTAAGTAAGCACGCATCAACAGTTATGCCAGAAGCCTTTGCTAATGTTTCGGTTCCAACACTCTTAATTGCTGGGGAAAAAGATATTATTATTCCGACAAGATTAGCGAAAAAAGCAGCGGACTTAAATTCAAACTATATTGAGTATTTTGAATGCCCAAAAACTGCTCATTTTCCAATGCTAGAAGATACTCCCCGTTACTTAGAAAAAGTCCATGATTTCTTAAATGTGGCAGTTTAGACGCTTTTGGTGCAGGTAGAGCAACTAATCCCCTTGGTAAGGGGGGAAGGGGTGGCGCCAATTCTTAGAAATGGTGTAATTTGCTATACAATGTCATTTTTCCAAAATTAGGGGAAAATAGATTTAACCCCAATTTGAGTTAACGAATTTAATGACACAACTTCCTCAAGAATGTTCAAATTTATCAGACCAAGTCAATCAAATTTTAGCCCTATTACGACAAGAAGACAATCTTACCCCAAAACCCAATACCAATGCTGTAGAAGCTGACTTAAAGAAAGCGGTTGCTCCTAAATTTTACATCGTTTTTGCAGGGGCTTTTAGTGCTGGTAAGTCAATGCTAATTAATGCTCTCTTAGAACGAGAATTGTTGTATAGTGCAGAAGGACACGCTACTGGAACTGAATGTTCTATTGAGTATGCTCAACCAGAAGAAGAACGAGTAATTTTAACGTTTCTCTCGGCAACAGAAATTTTAGAACAAGCCAACTTTCTTTGTTCTAGCCTAGATTTTTATCAACTGACAGCACTCGATGATCTAGAAACGCTTAAATCTTACCAAAAAGATTGTAAAGCTGTCATTCAAGATGAAGGCGGAGAAGGGCGTTCCGAACTCGCGAAACAAGCCAAAGCTCTGTCCTTATTACTAGAAGGATATCAGAAAAATCAAGAACGGATTGGGCAAGATGATAATTATACTTATGCGATGAGTGAGTTCAATTTTTATAATTTGACAGAAGCTGCGAATTATGCTCGTCGGGGAAGTAATAGTGCAGTCTTAAAACGGTTGGAATATTATTGCGATCATCCTCTTTTAGCTGATGGCAATGTCATTATTGATACTCCCGGAATTGATGCCCCTGTTGAGCGCGATCGCGCTTTGACCTACGATAAAATTAAAGACCCTGATACCTCAGCAGTGGTTTGTGTATTAAAACCTGCAGCGGCAGGAGAAATGACAACAGAAGAAACAGAACTTTTAGAGTTAATTAAAGGTAATCCGGGGGTAAGAGATAGGGTTTTTTATGTTTTTAATCGCATTGATGAAACTTGGTATAATGCCCAATTACGTCAACGGTTAGAAGGGCTTATTTCGGAACAATTTTGGGACAGCGATCGCGTTTATCAAACCAGTGCTTTATTAGGATTTTATGGCAGTCAAGTTAAACAAACAAGTGAGCGCGATCGATTTGGTTTAGACTCCATTTTTTCCGATAGTGTCAGAACTTTAGGCGGCGAAGAAGATACCCCCCAATTTGTTAGTGAATTTAATAACTATTGTGGCAATTCGGGAAAACTCTCTAACACTATTTTCCGAGTTTCTATTCATAGTTACGAAACCCCTAACCAAAACTATGTTCGCATCTTAAACGAATGGGGAAATACAATCATTAGCCAACTGATTCAAGATAGTGGAATTGAAGACTTTCGTACCGCCATTACGCGCTATCTCACCGAAGAAAAACGCCCCCAACTCTTTATTACCCTTGCTGATGACTTAGAAGACATTTGTATCGAACTTGCTGAATATTGGAAAGCAACTTATCGCGATTTAATCAGCCAACCGCAAGAAATTGAATCCATGAAAAAGCAAGAATTGCAACAACTTAATCAGCAATTAAAAGCAGTGGGTGAAGAATTTCGCAACCATCTTTCTACAGAAGTTAATCAAGTCATTGTCAATGATGATCACGATTTTGAAGCGGACTTTAACCAATTACAAGCGCGAATGGTAAGCCGTCTCGATGAATTATTACAAACCTTCTCTGTTCGCGATGCCTATAGTCGAGCCACTTATAATCATCCCTACAATTCTACCGCGCCGTTAATTGCGGTACTCGTAGAGGCTTTATATTATCTCGCCAATGAGTTAGAAAAAGTCTTGGAAGAAAGTGCAGAATTAGTGCTAGACAATTACTTTCAACGGTTACTCGATAAACTCCGTCATCAAGATTATTATCGCCGTTTATATCGCTTACTTGGAGACGATAGTGGAATCGAAAGTAAACTAGAAAATCTCAAAAATAATCTAGTAATTGCGGTTAAAAATGCAGCGCATACAGAATGCGATCGTTATGTCAGAGAAAGCCCTCGCTTTTATGATGAAGGAACCTTCTCTATTTATCAATTTCGCGAAACCTTAAAGCAAACCTCGCAAAGTTATGATGCAGAAAGTATGGTGGAAGCAGAACCCTCAATTCGGCAATTATTAAAGCTAGATTTTGAACCGAAAGTTGATCATACAATCCGCACGAACTTCCGTCAAATCATCAACAATACGCTCAAAACAAATCTTTTACCAATGGCAGATCAACACGCAGAAACCATTTTACAACAATACGAAAAAGCGCGAGAAAATTTAGAGCAAACTTTAGAACAAGAAGCAGAAGCCCGCATTGCCCATAATCAACATTTGCAAACAGAAACCCAAGAAAAAGTTCATCAGTATAATGAAGCGGTAAAAGGAATTAATGCCTGTTTACAAGGGATGGGCTTATACGAAAATCAACTCAGTGAAATTATCCTCGCTGGTTAAAACTTGTTTACTCTGGGGTGGGTTATACCCACCTTTATGTTAAATTAATAGAACAGAAGAAGGAACAATGACTGATAACAATAACTTTTTAGAGAATAATGATGTTGTTCATTTTAAGTCCTATTGCTTTGATTTTGATAAAACCAGTAAAGTTGAGCAAATTAAAGGGAAAATAAATAAATGGATTAGGGAACGCTTTAAGGGGAAAGAAATATTTCCAGAGTTTATTAACAACTGTGAAGTATTAAAAGCCGATGGCAAAGGTTGGCAAAAAGGGAAAATAAAAATTCGGTTTGAATTTATCCCAGATGAACCTAATTCCGAAGAGGAAATAGAAGAAACAAAACAAAAATCATTAGATGAATTTCGTA
>CAZTXK010000002.1:10631-21181 GCA_964617275.1 uncultured Dactylococcopsis sp.
ATTGCAACTCCTTTATACATATAGCCAATAAGTTCGGGTTCAGTTTCTAACTTAAATGTTTCCAAATCAAGAAAAGAAAAGTAGGAAGAAATTAAGGCTTCCATATTGCGGTTAAGATGGCAACCATCACCGACAATTTTTTGTAGTGGTGTGAGACGATTTTGCCAAACTTGCACTTTTGGATTCTCACTTAACCCATGTTCGATAAAGAAAAACTTGCCTTCTGGCTTTAAAACACGCTTAATTTCCTGTAATGCCTGATTAATATTCGCAATACTGCATAACGTCCATGTACTAACAACGGTATCAAACGATTCTTCTGCAAAGGGTAAATTATCCCCACTTAAAACTTGAGAATCAACGGAAAAGGGAGCATTGGCAATGCGTTTTTTAGCTAATTGATTCATGCCGATGTTAACATCAACAGTAGTTAAACTTTTAATGGTTTCGGGATAATAAGCTAAATTTAAGCCTGTGCCAAAACCAATTTCTAAAACATCCCCAATGACATCTTTTAAAAGCATTTGACGATATTGCGCGATCGCGCTACTTGCCATTGTCCAATCTAAAAGACGGGGAAAAACATATTGTGAATACAGTTTCATTTCTTTTTCTCGCTTGCAATTTCATCCTACATAACTTTTCCTTGGCGAAATAAGTGAGAGTGTTGGGGATGATAAAGCTGCGATCGCGCTTCCACTTGTTTTCCCGCTAAAGCCGGACTCACTAAATACATAGTCGTGCGAATTAAATCTTCTTCCCGAGAAATTTTTGCCATTTCATCTAACGGCACTACCCGAATTTTCTCATCTTCCCAACCGAGACGGTAGCAAATTGCAACCGGGGTGTCAGCAGGATAATGTTTTAATAATTTCTCTTGCGCTGACTCCACATGACGAGCGGCAAGATATAACGCTAAACTAGCTTTATGAGAGGCGAGAGAGTCTAATTCCTCTGCTTCTGGTACAGAAGAAGCCCGACCACTAATTCGGGTTAAAATAATGCTTTGTACTAACCCCGGAACCGTCAACTCCACCCCTAATTTAGCCGCCGCATCTTGAAACGCCCCAATTCCAGGCACTAACTCCACGGGAATTTGGGCTTCCGCTAGGGCTTGCATTTGCTCATGAATAGCACTATAAAGGGTTAAATCCCCAGAATGTAACCGCACCACTGATTTATTTTCCCGTACCCGTTCAATCATTAAGGGAATAATATCCTCTAGGGTTTTACTCCCTGTCGGAATTAACTCCGCATCCGAACGAACATCCTTTAAAACTTGTTTTGGAACGAGCGAATTTGCATATAAAATAACATCCGCTTGGTCTAAAATTTTCTTTGCTTTAATGGTTAATAAATCAGGATCACCGGGACCGGCTCCCACAATATAAACAGCAGAATTGAGCATACTTATTATTGATTATTTGTTACTTGTTTAGAAACCACATCAGGGAGATTTCGCTTAAACCCATAGAGCCAAACTAATCCCGCAATGCCAAAAATAATTCCCAACAGACTAATCAGTTGGGCGACTTCAATTGATCCTAGCATTAAACTGTCCGTTCGTAACCCTTCAATCCAAATTCGCCCTGAACTATAAGCGACTGAATAAACACAAGCTAGGGTTCCCACTTGATAGCGTTTCGGATTCCGTAATCCCCAAAAGAATAGGAAAATTAGTAAAAGAAAAACACCAAAATCCCAAATGGATTCATAGAGAAATGTGGGATGAAAAAACGATTCATTGGCATATTCGGGCGGACGATTTGCAGGAGGGATATAAAGTTTCCAAGGTAAATCGGTTGGGCGACCAAAGGCTTCGGAATTAAAAAAGTTTCCCCAGCGTCCGATAGCTTGTCCTAAAATTAAAGCAGGGCTAACGATATCGGCTAATTGCCAAAACGAGATTTTATTAAGTTTAGAAAAAATCAACGTCGCGATCGCGCCGCCAATAATTGCCCCATGAATCGCAATGCCACCATGCCAAATCGCAATAATTTCTTGGGGACGTTGGGCATAATTTTCCCATTCAAAGGCAACATAATAAAGTCTCGCCCCTGGAATCGCGGCTAAAACTAACCAGATGGATAAATCAGCAATCAATTCGGGATTAACTTGGCGACGTTGGGCTAAATATTGCGACAAAAATACGCCAATAATGACAGCAGTGGCAATTAATAAGCCATACCAACGGATAGAAATTGGCCCAAGTTCCACTAAAATCGGGCCAGGAGATTGAAATTGAAAAGCAAGTATCATTTGTATATTAGTCATTAGTCATTAGTCATTAGTCATTAGTCATTAGTCATTAGTCATTGGTCATTAGTCATTGGTCATTGGTCATTAGAATACAAAGGACAAATAACGAAGGACAGAGGACGAACAACAAAGGACAAAGGACTAATTTATTTATGAGAAAAAACCACAGAAAAGTTATTAGCAGGCATGGGAATGACATCTTGTAATTCTAATTGATGAGCTTGGGCTAAGGAAACCACCGCTTCTAAATCTCGCACCCCCCACTGCGGATTTTGCTGTTGCAGACTCCGATCAAAGTGGGCATTACTTTCAGCAGTATGCACTCCTTCCCGCTTAAATGGTCCATATAAGTATAAAACGCCGCCTTGAGGGAGTAATTCCCCTGCCCCCTGCATTAAGCCTTCACACGCCTGCCAAGGGGCAATATGAATGAGATTAATAGCAACGATCGCGCTAATTTCTTGATGCGGTTTTAACCAAGGATCATGGGCTTGCACATCAATGGCTAAGGGCGGGTAAAGGGAATCACAGGGAAATTCCTCTTCCCAAGCCAGAATACTCTCCCTTAAAATGGGGTTAGCTTCAGAAGGAAGCCAAAAACGAGGTTTTAAGCGAGGGGCAAAATAAACCGCGTGTTCCCCGGTTCCACTAGCAATTTCTAAAACCGTTCCTGTGGCGGGTAAAACTTGCTGTAAAACTGCTAAAATGGGGTCGCGGTTACGTTCAGTGGCGGGAGCAAATTGTTTTTCTTTCATCGACCAAAATAAACCCTTGCTCTGTCTAATCCCTCAGATTGTAGCTGCTCATTCCAGCGACTGGCTTCATGACGAGTCTCAAATGGCCCCACCGCCACATGAGTTCCTCTTGGGGCATCTCGTTGTTGAATTAAATCAGAATTGACTCCTGCTTGTTGCGCTTTCTGTGCCATGGTTGAAACCTGTTTCTCATTCCCTGGAATCACCACATAATAAGCGCGAGACTTTTTTTCGTTTTCGGTTTGATTTTGAGAGGAATCAGCGATCGCAGTCTCATTTCTATCCTCAGAAGAAGTAGAAGCGGCAGAAGACAGAGAAATGGTTTCCCGAGAAGAAGAAGAACGACTTTGCGAGTTTTGAATGCGGATAATATCTGCTTGCACCCCTTGCTGGGATAAGTCTTCTACCAGTGATCTGGCTCTAGATCGTTCGGAGAATAATCCCGCCTGAATAATGTTTTCTCCCTCAGGAACAAATGCTTCTGGTTCCACACGACGAACCAGGGAAAGCACTCGTTTACTTGTTCCATAGATTTGCACTCGAAAGAGAGTGTTGGCATTAGAGTTATTGCTATTATTTGGGGGAGAAGATTCGGGTGGAGAGGGGGAGGAGTAACTAGGGGCTTCAAACTCATATTCGACAGAATTCTCTTGTGGCGGTGGAGGCGGTAAAGTTTGAGAGAGACTGCTCCCTGTTGGGAAAAATATAAACAAATTAGCAACTAGGCAAGTTATGGTTTGTCGCATTGGTATCTCCAGAAAATTTGGTAGTTGAGAGGGAGTGAAGAGAAAACCTGAAAGAATGATAACAACATCTGAGTGGACGATGCTAGCCTAGAAAAGTGTCGGTTTTTTTTGGTGAACCTAGTTATGAGTAAAAAAGTAGTTGTTGGCTTATCAGGAGGCGTGGACAGTTCCACAACAGCGGCAATTCTACATCATCAAGGCTATGACGTGGAAGGAGTAACCCTGTGGCTAATGAAAGGAAAAGGACAATGTTGTTCTGAGGGAATGGTTGATGCGGCGTTTATTTGTGAACAGTTAGGCATTCCCCATCACATTGTCGATAGTCGGGAAGCCTTTCAAAGCAATATTGTGGATTATTTAGTCTCGGGGTATGAGTCGGGAGTGACTCCTTTACCCTGTTCTCAATGCAATAAAGCGGTTAAGTTCTCTCCCATGCTGACTTATGCCCGTGAAGAATTGGGGATTGATTGTGTGGCGACCGGACATTATGCTCGCATTCAGTATAATCCAGAAACTGATCGCTATCAATTATTACGAGCGCGCGATCGCGCTAAAGATCAATCTTACTTCCTTTATGATCTGCCTCAAGACCTTTTAGCACACACCATTTTCCCGTTAGGAGAGAAACAAAAAACCCAAACCCGTGAAATTGCCCAAGACTATAACCTGAAAACGGCAGACAAACCAGAAAGCCAAGACTTATGCCTCGTCGAAGCCCATGGTTCCATGCGTACCTTCTTAGATGAACATATTAACCAAAAAGAAGGGGAAATTGTGGATCAAGAAGGCAAGGTGTTAGGGCATCATAATGGCATTCATCACTACACCATTGGACAACGGAAAGGGTTAGGGATTGCTGCCGCTGAACCCCTATATGTGATTAAATTAGATCCAGCGATGAATCGAGTCATTGTTGGCAATCGCAGCAGTGGAACGCGCAGTGAATGCACAGTGGGACGCATGAATTGGTTAGGCATTCCCGAACCGCAAACCCCCATTCAAACCGAGGTACAAATTCGTTATCGATCGCGCCCGGCAAAAGTTAGCGTTATTCCCCTAGAAGAAGGTCGCGTCAAACTTATGTTTGAGGAACCCCAATTTGGCGTTACCCCCGGTCAAGCTGCGGTGTTCTATGATGGCGATGTAGTTCTCGGCGGGGGAATTATCGAACGCTTCTAAAAGCCCATTACCTTAGCCACCGAGTCTAATTCCGAAGCTACCCCGGCTTTGACTTGGGCTTGGGCATGATCGATCGCGCTTTGGGGATCTTTTAAGCCATTTCCTGTTAAGACACAAACCACTGTGGCGTTACTGGGAATTTGATCTTGAAATTTTAATAAACCAGCGACTGAAGCCGCACTTGCGGGTTCACAAAATACCCCTTCTTCTCGGGCCAAAATCCGATAAGCCTCTAAAATCTCCTCGTCACTGACTGTATTGAATGCCCCCTGACTGGCATCTTCCACGGCTAACGCCCGTTTCCAGTTCGCCGGATTCCCAATGCGAATGGCAGTTGCTACGGTATTGGGAGACTTAACAGGATTTCCTTCGACAATCGGCGCTGATCCCGTCGCTTGGAAGCCCATCATTCGGGGTAATTTTTGACATTTATGATGCTGATGGTATTGACAAAACCCCATCCAATATGCTGAGATGTTTCCCGCATTGCCGACAGGAATGCAAAGCCAGTCGGGAGCATCTCCCAATTGATCTACGACTTCAAACGCTGCGGTTTTTTGTCCTTCGAGGCGATAAGGATTGACAGAATTAACGAGGGTTACAGGATATTCATCAGCAATCTGTCGAACTAAATTAAAACAATCATCAAAGTTGCCATCAATGGCAATCACTTCTGCCCCATAGAGGAGGGCTTGGGCGAGTTTTCCCAGGGCAACATAGCCATCAGGGATCAGTACAAAGGGTTTTAAACCAGCACGAACGGCATAAGCAGAAGCCGCCGCTGAAGTATTGCCGGTGCTAGCACAAATTACAGCTTTTGCCCCATCTTCTTTGGCTTTAGAAATCGCCATGGTCATTCCCCGATCTTTGAAACTTCCTGTGGGGTTGAGACCATCATACTTGACATAAATTTTTACCCCTTTTCCCACTCGTTGGGAAAGGCTATAGGCTGGAATTAATGGCGTATTCCCTTCATTGAGAGTCACCACGGGGGTTTGATCACTAACTGGGAGAAAGGAACGATAGGCCTCGATAAGACCAGACCACTGTGTCCGATCTTGAATGTAATTTGGCGTTGAAGAGGGGGTAGCTGGCGAAACTCTTGTTGTGGTCACGGGTTTCTTGTTTTTATGGCTTCTAAAATAACAAACTAAAAACCAAGGGAGGGCGCAAAATCCAGCTCATTAAAAGAATAAGGCTGGCTGATATGTCACATTATAGGATTAACGTGCGCCTGTAGAACCAACCTGTTGGAGATGCGCCTGACATCGAAAATCTACGGAAAATTTCTAATGATGTCGGTTTGTCCTTGGAAAATAGCTCCCGTCCTCACTCTACCATAAACTTCAGCAAATGTGAGTTGAATTAAGGAGGTTTACGAGCGTTTCGCAGAAGTAGAACGAACAGAGGGTTTCGAGTTTCCTTTATTACGAGGTTTGGGTTTGGGTTTGGATCCCTCACTGGGGGGATCTTGCCAGTTTTCGTCTAACCAGTTGGGGCGACTTTCATCGTAAATCATTTGTAACGCCGCCGCAGCGATCGCGTGAGGATCATACTCATCACTGAGTTCTCGCACTAAGGGTAAGAAGGAAGCCATCCGTTCGCCGCCTAAGCTATTGTGCAAGTCTTCTCGTAATTTTTCTAACCGTTGGGCTTCAATTTCAGATCGTTTCGGAATAGAGAGGAAATTCAACCGTTGACGCATCCGCCCTTCAATTTGGCGCAGGGTATGACGATCGCGCGGTAAACTTAAACTAACCGCAATGCCTTCTTTTCCGGCACGTCCAGTTCGTCCAATGCGATGAATATAAGTTTCGATATTATCGGGAAGATCGAAGTTAATGACATGGGATAGGTCTTGCACATCTAAGCCTCGCGCCGCAATATCGGTGGCGACGACTAAGCGCACTTGATTATTCCGAAAGCGTTGGACTAACCGTTCTCGTTGGATTTGGCTTAAGTCGCCATGATATTCATCCACACTGTAGCCACTGGCTTGTAGCTGCTGATTAATCTCGTTCGCAGTGCGTTTGGTGCGAACAAAAATCAGTGCCGATTCCGGGTCTTCTACCGCTAAAACCGGCTTCAGGGCTTGGATTTTATTCCAGCCTCGGGGAACTTTATACACCCGTTGTTGAATTTGTTTCGGGCTTCCTTTCGGTTGATCCACTTTCAGCCGCACCGGATTATCCATAAACTGTTTAATCAAGTCTTGGATTTGGCGGGGCATGGTTGCGGAAAAGCAAGCCGTTTGTCGTTGTTCTGGCGCTTGGCGAAGAATTTCTCGCACATCATCAATAAAGCCCATACTGAGCATTTCATCCGCTTCGTCTAGCACCACATAGCGCAGGGTGTCAAAACGGAGGGCTTTCCGATTCAGCAGGTCAATAATGCGCCCGGGGGTTCCCACGATGACTTGTACGCCACGCTTAAGCTGTTGGATTTGTCGCTCAATGGACTGACCGCCATAGACGGTTAAAATCTTCAAAGCGCGATCGTGAGAAAAGGTTTGAATAGCATCAGCCACCTGTTGTGCCAGTTCTCGGGTGGGGGTCAGAATTAGCGCCTGAACAGCAGTGTGTTCCACATCAATCTGTTCTAAAATCGGAAGGGAAAATGCGGCGGTTTTGCCGGTTCCCGTTTGGGACTGACCCACAACATCATTGCCTTTCAGGATTTCAGGGATGGCTTGGGTTTGGACATCAGTCGGTTGATCGAAGCCTAGGGTCTCTAACTGCTTTGATCTTGCTTCAGAGATACCGAGACTTTGAAAAGAAATTGTCATAGAGATGTAATTTTGCAATATTTTGTTACCTTCTTCTTAGCTTACCGCTAATCCCCAATTTTTGGTAGTTTTTTTTCCCTTTGATCTTATTATCCCTTTTTCATCCCTGTTTTGAGCTTTAATAAGATAAGTAAACTCTATTACAGAATTTTATTGTTTTTACTTATATTACAATCCTTAATACACAACGAAAACAAGGGATTAGAGACGCTACCGCTTGCAACCTAATATTTTTTTTGCTAAAGTCAAGAGAAATGATGGGCTACTATTGCCAAAAAGTAAAATTAGAAACCTCTAAAGCCGAAAAGCCGTTAACCAGCCAGAAGTTCCCCCAATTATTGCCCCCCTTGCTGACACATTAAATTTTGTAACGAAATAGAAATTGATCAGCTAAGGAATTGACAAAATAAGCAAAACCTGTTCTACCCAAATACAGCAAGATAAGTCTCAGACTTGCTACCCTGTGAAAGTAAGAGTCGATGATAACCAAACCGCCATTAATTGCAAATTGGGATATAGTAGTTTTCACTCTCAGTTCGTCCCTTGTCCTTCGTACTTCAACCTCGCTCAGTAACACCTTTTTTAACTAATGATCAGTTACCAGTTACCAGTTACCAAATAACCAATGACTAATGACTAATGACTAATGACCAATGACTAATCATCCGAGTTCTTCTTCTCAATATACAGTACGCTGGCAAGAACAAATCAAAAACATTCCTAAAGAGAAATGGGATGCCCTTGCGTTACCCCTTTCTACTCCCTTTTTAGAGTGGGAATGGTTACATAATTTAGAACAATCTGGAAGTGTTACTCCTCGTCGCGGTTGGCAACCTTGTCATTTAACAATTTGGAACGATCGCAATCTCGTTGCGGCAGCCCCTCTCTACTTAAAAGGGCATAGTTATGGGGAATTTGTCTTTGATCACCAATGGGCTAATTTAGCTTATCAGTTAGGGGTAAACTACTATCCCAAGTTATTAGGAATGACTCCCTTTACCCCTGCTGTGGGGTATCGGTTTTTAGTGGCTGCTGATGAAGATGAAACCCTTTTAACTGAAATTATGGTAAAAGCCATTGAAGACTTTTGTTACCAGCAAAAAATTGCGGGATGTCATTTTTTATTTGTCGATCCTGATTGGAAGCCCTTGTTAGAACAATTTGGGTTTCGGGGTTGGCAACACCATAGTTATATTTGGGAAAATTCGGGTTTAGAAAGTTTTGATGATTACCTGAAACTCTTTAACGCCAACCAACGGCGCAATATTAAACGGGAACGAAAAAAGGTAGAAAAAGCCGGACTAGAGATGAAAGTTTACGCTGGCAATGATATTCCCCATTGGATGTTTCCGTTGATTTATCAGTTTTATAGCAACACTTGCGACCAATTTTTTGGCATGAGTAAATATCTCACTCGTCAATTTTTTGAGCAACTTTATCCCAATTATGCCGAGCGGGTTGTGGTATTTGCCGCGTATGCGGAAGACTATCATCGTCCTGTTGGGTTATCCTTTTGTTTACGAAAAGGGGAAAATCTTTATGGTCGTTATTGGGGATGTTTAGAAGAATTTGATTGCTTACATTTTGAAGCTTGTTATTACAAACCCATTGAATGGTCAATTGAACAAGGAATAAAAAGGTTTGATCCCGGCGCAGGTGGTCGTCATAAGCGCAGACGGGGATTTCCAGCTAAGCCTAACCATAGTTTGCATTGCTTTTATCATCAACGAATGAGTCAAATATTAAATGCTTACATTGATGAAATTAACGAAATGGAACAAGCAGAATTAGAGGCAATTAACCAAGATTTACCTTTTGCCAAAAAAGAAATTACTCTTGATCCCAATTTGGTTTAATGTCCTTCGTCCCTTGTCCTTTGTTGTTTGTAATCTAATAACCAATCACCAATGACCGAAGCGGGTATTTCGATCATCATCCATGACAAAACTTGTTTTAGGATAAGAAATCTCTCGCCTCGGTCATAACTTGTGACCCAAGATAATGTGTCTTACTTCCTACTGCCTGGTTTACAAACGTTATAATCCTGATGGGAAACCACTGCTTCGGGAGCAACATAACTCCCTTCATCTCGACAGATTAAGCGGTAATCTCGATTAACAGGAATACTAATAATAAAGCGATTGTGGCGTAACCTCTTTCCTTTAAAGCGCTGATAGTTATTATCTTGTCTTAACTGGGAAATAATACGTCGGGTTTTGATGACAACGTTTTTGGGAAGGTTTTTTAAGTCGATGGGATCATGTTTAAAACTTTCTTCCCAAGCCTGACGTTGGTTTTGTCTTCTAATGCGGTCACTTTCTTTTTGTTCACATCGGTGACAAATTTGTCCATATCCTTGATGTCCGCAAGGAAATTTTTTCTTTCTTCTCGCCATGGGTTCGGTCTCCTCTTAGTGTTTTTACAATAGCGATGCTACCCTCCGCAACAAAAATATCCGAAACTGACCAACGGTCGTGGCTTTTATATCGAAAGGAATAGCAGGGCTTCTCTATTAATCGTAATGGTTAAACGGACATAAAGTGACAAAATTTTAGGCTTTTTGGGGCATCACGTGAGGAAAAATTGCTTGTAATCGCGAGGTTATGGTGATTTTAGGGTTAAGAAAAAATTAAGTGCTGGGAAATAACTTCTATCTTGCGGGGGGAGACAGATATCCTTTCCTCGGTCTAAGTTGTGGTTAAAACGTCGTTACTGCAATCAACTCTCATCTCACCAGATAAATTATGGCACAACTACTTAGTGATTCCGACATTCAAACCCAACTCAAGGAACTATCTGATTGGACGCAGGAAGGAAAATTTATTA
>CAZTXK010000002.1:21281-36941 GCA_964617275.1 uncultured Dactylococcopsis sp.
ATTCAAACCCAACTCAAGGAACTATCTGATTGGACGCAGGAAGGAAAATTTATTAAATGCACTCGTAAGTTCAAAGGCTTTCCCGAAGCCGTAGAATTTGTGAATAAGTTAGTGGAACCAGCCGAAGCAGCTGGTCATCATCCTGATATCGAAATTTCCTATAATACGGTTGTCATTAAAATGACCAGTCATGATGCAGGGGGATTAACTGAAAAAGATTTTAATATGGCTCGTACGATTTCGGGTCTGAGTTAAAATGCTGTGTTTGGGGAGGGAAAGATTTTCTCTCCTCTTTGTTTGTTATTCGTTATTGGTTATTTGTTATTTGTAATCCAACGACTAATGATGAGTACGGGCGAACGGCCGTTCGCCCCTAGCAATGACCAATGTATCAGCTATCGGTTACGCCCTATAATCGTCCCTTTCGTCAGCCTTTACAAACCAGTCAGGGGGAATGGAAAACACGGAAGGGAATTATTATTGCTTTGGAAGATTTTCAGGGAAGCATTAGTTATGGCGAAATTGCGCCTCTTCCTAGTTTTGGTTCGGAAACCTATGAGAAAGCCTTAAACTTTTGTTCTCAGTTCTCTCAAGGTATTTCTGTGGCAGAAATTTATCAGATACCTGAACAATTCCCTGCTTGTCAGTTTGCTTTTGAGTCGGCGTTAGAAGGGTTCACTGCGACCACTATTGAAGAAGATAGGTTAGCTTTAAGTTATCTCTTACCGGCGGGAAAAATGGCTTTAGAGAGAGTGTCTTTGGCGATAGAACAGGGACAAACAACTTGTAAATGGAAGATTGGTGTCTTTTCTTTACCCGAGGAGTTGGCTTGGTTTCAACAGCTAATGCAGGTTCTTCCAGAAGAGATGACATTGCGGCTTGATGCTAATGGTGGACTTAGTTTCGGTGAAGCTGAACAATGGCTAAAAGTTGCTGATGCGTCTGGAAAAGTGGAATTTATGGAACAACCGCTTCCTCCTAGTCAGTTTGAGGAAATGCAGGAACTTTCGAGACACTTTGCCACCCCTTTGGCGTTAGATGAGTCGGTGGGAACTCTCCCCCAACTGGAAGCCTGTTATTTACAAGGATGGCGAGGTGTTTTTGTGGTAAAATGCGCGATCGCGGGTTATCCTCACTATCTCCGACAATTATGCCAAACTTATCCCCTTGATCTTGTTTTCTCTTCAGTTATGGAAACAGCGATCGCGAGACAAGCAGTATTCCGACTCGCTACGAAACTCTCTCCCCATCGCGCTTTCGGGTTTGGGGTTAATGATTGGTTCTCTGAGACGACAAACTAAGTAACATGACAGCTTCTTTCCAGCAACTTCGAGAACAATTTAAGGTCTGGACTGGCGAGGATTCGTTTCCTAAGCCTTATGCCGACACATTTTCCACCCATATCCTAGAACTTTACCAAAAAATCCAAAATAAGTCAATATTATTTTTAAATACACAAAATTCCTATCAGTTTATCGCGGGTTTCTTAGTCGGAATCGAGAAAGAGTGCCAGATTGTTTTAGGCAATTCTCAATGGAAAGCACAAGAATGGGAAAAGGTTTTAAACCAAATTAAGCCCAACTTAATTCTTAATGACAATGGTTTAGAAAAGATGACTGCGGTAACGGTGGGAGTGGAAGCTGGAATTATGATTCCCACAGGGGGTTCATCTGGAAATATTCGCTTTGTTAGACACAGTTGGGAAACGCTTAGTGCCTCAGTAAAAGGCTTTTGCCAGTATTTTAATCAAGAGAGGGTGAACTGTTTCTGTCTGCTTCCCCTTTATCATGTCAGCGGCTTAATGCAGTTGATGCGAAGTTTTCTAACGGGAGGACATCTTTTTCTTGATTCCTACAAAACCATTGAGACAGCTTGGCGTAATCAAGATTCAGGGATGCTTGAGCAACTAAAAACCTTTCCCCAACAAGATTATTTTCTCTCTCTTGTACCCACCCAACTCCAGCGCTTACTCAACTATGGGGCTGGGAATTGGTTATCTCAATTTAAAACGGTTCTTTTGGGGGGCGCACCGCCTTGGAAAAGTTTGTTAGATACGGCAAGAGTTTATAATATTCCTGTGGCTTTAACTTATGGGATGACGGAAACGGCTTCGCAAGTAGTTACGCTGAAACCTAATGATTTCCTAGCGGGAAATGATAGTGTTGGTAAAGTATTACCC
Source organism: uncultured Dactylococcopsis sp. (assembly GCA_964617275.1). GTDB lineage: Bacteria > Cyanobacteriota > Cyanobacteriia > Cyanobacteriales > Rubidibacteraceae > Halothece. The sequence goes on from CAZTXK010000002.1 coordinate 23,461, forward strand.
CATGCCAAAATTTTGATAACAGGAGAAGAAGAGGAAAATTTATCAACAGGAAAAATGGGAAAAATTACGATTCAAAGTCAATCCCTAGGCTTTGGCTATTATGGAAGTTCTAATTGGAATCGAGAGGCATTTGTTACGGATGACTTAGGCTATTTTGATAGCGAGGGATATCTCTATATTGTGGGGCGTAATAGTCGGAAAATTATTACGGGTGGGGAAAATGTCTTTCCTGATGAAGTTGAGGCTGCGATTTTATCAACAGAGTTAGTGAGAGATGTTTATGTGTTGGGAATGGAGGATGAAAATTGGGGAGAAGTGGTAACAGCGTTTTATGTACCAAAAGGGAAGCAAATAACAACGACAGAAATATCTAAACAATTAAAACTGCATCTTAGTGGTTATAAAATTCCCAAGCGTTGGCTATCCGTCAATGAAATTCCTCGTAATGAGCAAGGAAAAGTTATGCTTCAGCAGTTACTATCTTAAGATATAATACCGAAGGCGTGAAAAGTCTCCCCTTAATCCCCCCTAGCCCTGCTTAGATAAGGGGGGAATTAAAGGGAGAATTGGTGGGGGTACAATTGATGTACACTTGCTATAACAAATAACAAATAACGAATAACAAATAACGAATAACGAATAACCTTCATTATGTCATCAAATCCGATTATTCTGGTAACCGGAGGAGCCGGTTATATTGGCTCTCATGCGGTCTTATCATTAAAAGAAAAAGGCTACAATGTGATAATTCTAGATAACTTAGTTTATGGTCACCGCGATATTGTTGAACAAAAACTAGATGTTGAATTAATCATTGGAGATACTTGCGATGCGTCTCTGCTTGACCAATTATTCCAAACCCGAGAGATTGCTGCAGTTATGCACTTTGCGGCTTATGCTTATGTGGGCGAATCTGTAGAAAACCCTGCGAAATATTATCACAATAATGTTGTTGGAACACTTACTTTACTAGAGGCAATGCAAAGAGCAGGAATCAATAAGTTTGTTTTCTCTTCTACTTGTGCCACTTACGGTGTTCCTGAGACAATTCCGATTCCAGAAACACACCCGCAAAACCCCATTAATCCTTATGGTACAAGTAAATTAATGGTGGAGCGTATTCTCAAAGATTTTGATACGGCTTATAATTTTAAGTCTGTGATTTTCCGCTATTTTAATGCGGCTGGGGCTGATCCGAAAGGACGCGCAGGAGAAGATCATAACCCAGAAACTCATTTGATTCCTTTGATTTTACTCACAGCTTTAGGCAAACGTCAAGCGATTAAAATTTTTGGCAGTGATTATCCCACTCGTGATGGAACTTGCATTCGTGATTATATTCATGTGACTGATTTAGCACAAGCTCATGTGTTGGGATTAGAATATTTACTCGAAGGGGGAGACAGTGACGTTTTTAATTTAGGTAATGGCAATGGGTTTACAGTACAAGAAATGATTGCGATGGCAAAAGCGGTGACTGGAAAAGATTTTGCTGTGGAAGAAGCCCAACGCCGCCCCGGGGATCCGCCGACTTTAATCGGAAGCAGTGAGAAGGCGAATCAAATGTTAGGTTGGAATCCTCAATATGCTGATTTGAAGCAAATTGTTAGTCATGCTTGGCAGTGGCATCAAAAACGACATATCTAGGATTGAAATCCTAAATAGCCTCTGGGGGTAATCATCCAGTTATGATGATTTCGGGTGCTACTGTTACCAATAATAACCACCGTTAGCATATCAATGGGATGGTCTAACATTTCTTTGAGGGTGGTTAAGGTGACTTCTTCGTCTTCTCGGGAAACGGAACGCACAAGGGCAACTGGGGTGTCGGGAGAACGGTGTTCACTAAAGATTTGTTGGGCAACTTTAATGTGTTCGGTACGACTGCGCGATCGCGGATTGTATAAACTGGTAATAAAGTCTCCCTCGGCGGCGGCAGTTAACCGTTTTTCGATCATTTCCCAAGGCGTTAATAAGTCACTGAGACTAATGGCACAGAAGTCGTGCATCAGAGGCGCACCCACTTTCGCGGCGGCGGCTTGCATGGCAGTGATACCCGGAAAAACTTCGACGGCTGGGGTTTTTCCATCCCAGTTTTGAGTGGCTAATTCTTCAAAGACTAATCCCGCCATGCCATAAATTCCAGCATCTCCTGAGGAGACAACGGCAACGTTTAATCCCCAATTCGCCAAACTAATGGCGCGTTCGGCGCGTTTTTTTTCTTCGGTAATGGCGTAACGTTCAATGATTTGTCCGGGGCGTTGCAGAGACTGAATTAAGTCGAGATATAGCCCATAACCAAGGATGACATCGGCTTCCGTAATGGCACTTCGGGCAGCAGGGGTGATTTGATTAATGTCTCCCGGTCCGGTACCAATGAGATAGAGGTGTCCAGTTTTTGGGATGTATTCATCGCGCGATCGCGCTACTGCTACGGTAACCGCCCCCTGATCTGACTTAAAAATTTGTTTCGAGACGACTAATTCTGAGGCTTGGGCGGCTTTCAAGGCGGCGGCTTCGGCAACACTGGCAGTTCCCACTTCTTGGGCGACAACGGAGGAGGGATGGGGAACTGCGATTGAGTTTAATTCCTCGGAAGCATAAGTTTTTAAGGGGTAATTATTGTCGGTTGCTAATCCCACAAGCCCTACTTCATCAGCTTTTAGTTCAATAGTAGCTAATCCCGCGATCGCGCTTTCCGTTAATCCCCAACTTTCTAGGGTTTTCTCCAGCGCGTCTTTAATCACGTTTTGCGCTGTTCCTCGTTCACACCCAATTCCCACCCATAACAGTCGCGGATGCCAGAGAACTTGTGATAACTCTGAATTGAGTTCTACAGCGCGATCGGTAATAATAACCTGTGCCTCTGTTTCTGTGGTGTCAAACTGAAAACAATGGTTTTCGGGAAGATGATTTTGCCAAAGTGTCGATCCCACTTCCTGAATAACGGCTACTGGCTGTTGATGCGCGATCGCGCGACTAACTTCTGTCCAATTTCCCTTCCCTTTACGCCAACCAAAGGGCTTACCGATGACATCAATTCCGGGCAAATTCAAACTTGCAGAAGCCCCAGTAATAATCGCATTTCCCCCTAACTGTTGCGCTAACCAACGGCTGAGAGTTTCACCGCCGCCTTGATGCCCGCCACATAAACTAATAATATTGTCTCCTGCTTCATCCATGACAATTACCGCAGGATCAGTGCTTTTATCTTGGAGTAAAGGCGCGATTAATCTTACCACCGCCCCTGTGGCAAAAACAAAAATAATCCCCTGATACTGCGACCAAATTGTCTCTAAATGGTGACTTAATTTCTCATCATAAGGGATAACATCTGGACTGAAATTTGCTAAATCACGGGGAACAAATAAAGTGATGCCACTTCTACCACAGAGGGGTTGTAGCGTTTGGATGGCATTAGAAGTAGGCGCGATCGCGCATAAGGAAGCAAACTGTTCTAACAAAATTAATAATTTCCTTTAAAAGCCCCCGCCACTAAATTAGCGGGGAAACACAAAAACTAATTGCGAAAACGCTTTTTCCGACGGGCAATCTCCTTCCGTTTTTTCTTCTCAAGTGGAGTTTCGTGGAAGCGAGTGCGCTTAATATCGGCAAAGATGCCAGCTTTTGACACTTGACGCTTAAAGCGGCGCAGTGCAGATTCAATATTTTCGTTTTGACCAACCGTTACTTGGGTCATAGATACCAACCTCCTTGATATAATACAACTAACTCATAACCAATGATCTCCATTCACTGAGCCTAGAATCGTTTCGGCTACTGATTAATGGAGAGAAAGATGAAACATTTTTACCCGTAAAGGCTTAATCAATTCTCTTAAAAAACTTTGCAAAAAGCCAATTTGCATGAATAAATAGGGAAAACTTCACTGCTTTCCCTATGCCTAGGATAACATACAATGCCGAAAATCTAGACATTGAAAATAGCTATTAGCTTATCCTTAAAAACGCTCTTTCTGATCTCTCCCACGACTACGATTATTATTTTCACTACGAGGGCGAGCCTTATTCACTCGCAACTCTCTTCCCATCCATTCTGCCCCATCGAGGGCTTCAATGGCAGGGGATTCCTCAGACTCAGTTTCCAGTTCTACAAAACCGAAACCGCGCACTTTACCAGTTTCCCGATCAACTGGAATGGTAACACGCTTAACCGTTCCATAGTCGGAAAAAACTTCGTTTAGCTCTTGTTCTGTAACTTCGTAAGGCAAGTTACCAACATAAATCGACATGAAAAAAACAGACTCCGAAAGCGAAAATAGGTTTAACTTTTGGTTAACAAAGAAACTGTATCAAACTTGATTCCATCTCCCTGCTACCCAATTCCAAAAGTTATAATAGCATAATTTTCCAGTTAGCGTTTAAGGGAATTGCCACTCGCTTAAAATTCCGACACGACTATCCTTCTCAAAGGAAGAATTTTGCTTCTGAATTTCTACTGCCAAGCGTAATCTTTCTGTAAGGGCATATCCCGCAGCGATTGTAGTTAAACCCACTTCTCCGTCTTCTCCCGGGGAAATAAAACTTTGCGTTAGCCGTAAATCGGCTGCGCCGGTGCGAGATAAGGTTAATCGCAATTGTAAGCCCACATTCAGCCCATCCTCACTAAACTCTTCCGTCTCAATGGAATGATAGCCAATGATCGGCGCAACGTTAAAATAGTTTCCCATGGGGAGAACCGAATAAGCAATATTGCTTTCCCAATGAGCGCGATCGCGATTAAAACTTTGACTATAGCCTAAATTTGCTGTAATTCCCGTTTCTCCGAGAAATATATCTTCTATCCCTACTTTAAACCCACTAATATCATCACTAGAGGGATACTGCACAAACCCTAATTGCACTCTCGTCTTAAAACTAGGATCATGACGAATATCATTTAAAACATTGGGAACTTCCTCTCCCCATTTTTGTAAAACAGGACTATTTTCAATCACTTCTGGATCTAAATCTAATTCCTCTGCCAAATTCGGGTTAGCGCTAGCTTTTAAATGGGGAAAGAAGATTAAAAGTAAAAGTAAAATAGAATAGGCTGGAATTTTCAATCTCATCTTTTCTTCTTATAAGTTAAACCATTTCTATAGTAATTCCAAATAAAAAATAGCAGTTTGACAGTAGTGGGAGCATCTTGCTCCCTAGTAGCAGCCAAGATGGCTGCACTACGGAAATTAATTGGAATGACTATAAGAATGAGCATCAACACCCCAATCAATCGTACCCCCCTTTCAAAGGGGGGGCTAGGGGGGATTCCCAATCACCAGAGGGGCTAGGGGGGATCAAGGAATTTATAACTGGTTTAGGATTGCTATACGATATTTTTTAGAAAATTACAGCCTGATTCTAACCTAAAGTAGAGCCATTCCAGCCCCACATCGCGCCTTTTGCATCAGCAAACTCGATATAAGTGCGATTAGCGGGAACGCCTAAATTTTTCTCCACTTCTTGACAAAAATCTTCACTCATAGATCGGGTTTGATCTGGTTTCATACTGCCAACATTTTTAATTTCAATGTAGCAAACAGGATCAGTTGTGCCAGAAAATGTCATTGCAACATCGGGTTGTAAAGCAGTCATCACATAAGACTCAGGCTTCCCTAAATGCTTAGATAACTTTCCAGACAAGGTTTTAAGTAAGTCTTCTACTTGACTTCCATCAGGTTTTGCCACCGAGGTATGAACTTTAATTAAAGGCATGAGACTCCTCCTTCATGAATTTTGATTCGCAAACTATCCTCCATATTGCCAGCCTGTGGTTTCTAATAAAAGGGCACTGCCTTCACGATGAACGCCTGCTCCAATTACTTCAGCGACAAAAATCGTGTGATCGCCTTTCATAACGGAGTCAACCACCTGACATTCCACATAGCCAAGGGTATCTTTAATAATGGGGCAACCGGTTTCCTCACCGGAATAAAATTCCACATCAGCTAACTTATTCCCTACCCGTCGTTGAGGCTTAAAAAACTGGGCAGCGACATTTTTTTGTTCACTATCGAGGAAACTGAGGCTAAACACACCTGTATTTTTAATCATCTCATGGGAACCGGAGTCTTGGCGCACACAATTAATAATGAGAGGCGGCTTAAAAGAGGTTTGCATCACCCAACTTGCGGTGAAACCATTAATTTCCTCGCCGTCTTTCACGCCACAAATATAAAGCCCATGAGGAATCTTCCGCAGAATTGTCTTTTTCGCCTTTTCGTCTAGCAAGAGTGTTCTCCTTTCGCTAACTGTTTTTTGTTTTTGCTTGTAGTGTAGCTTATTTGACATTAATTTACTGGCATGGAAAAACATTTATCCCCCAAGGGGGTATTGAAACTTGAACCACTTTTGATTTTGATGAGATCATTGACTAATGATCATGCTTAATATTTGATAAAAAACAGTTAGGCAAAATCTTGATTTTTCAGTACCCTGTAAATAAATATCTATTATCTATGCCACCATAAAAGCCGTGAAAAAACTATATCGAGCTAACTTTCTAGCACGAAGGGTAACATTAATTTACGTCCTTGTCAGTGGATTATGGATACTTCTGTCTGATTATTTTCTGGATGCTTTCTTGCCAGAGAGTGAAACGCTTAAAATTAATATTCTTAAAGGGTTACTATTTGTTGCTGTTACAGCTACTTTACTCTATGTTTTGATCCGAACTGGAGAACGATCGCGCCTGAAACTTTACAATATCTTAATAGATATCATTGAAGGAACCAGTGATGCGATTTTTGTAAAAGATGAAAATGATCGCTATATCGTTGTTAATAGTAGCGCTGCCTATGCCTTAGGGAAAACCAAATCAGAGATAATTGGTAAAACTGATTACGCTTTCTTTTCTGAACAAGATTTAAATCAAATCCAAGCCACCAATCGTCGCATTCTTAACTCAGGAAAAAGCGAACAATTGGAAGAAACAGTTACCCTGAATGATCAAGAAATAACTTATTTAACCAATAAATATCCTCGATTTGATTATTATGGCAATATTATAGGGTTAATTGGCATTGCTCGGGATATTACGGAGCGAAAAAAGCTACAACGGGAACGAGAGCAATTACAAAACCGTCTTTGGCTACAAATTGAGCGTACGCCTCTTGCTTGTATTTTTAAAGATGCTCAAGGCAAAATTACTGATTGGAATAGCGCAGCCGAAAGGCTATTTGGCTATACCAAAGCAGAAGTTTTAGGAAAAGAAACCCTGGAATTAATTGTGCCGACTTCTCGACGGGAATTGGTACAAGAGGTAATGAATCGCTTAAGGGCTGGAGATATGGATGCTCATGGTATTACGGAAAATGTAACCAAGTCAGGGGAACTTCTTACCTGTCGATGGTTTAATACGCCTCTGATGGATGAAAATGGAGACGTTATTGGCACATTTTCGGTAATCGAAAATATTACTGATAAAGTTAATTTAGAAAATCAATTAAGAGACTATGCTTATTACGATGACATTACAAAACTGCCCAATCGAAAATTTCTTAAAGAAGAGCTAGTCAAAAAATTAGAAACAGTAGAAACGCTTCCTAAGCTAGCCCTTTTACATCTTGATTTGGTTCGATTTAAAACCTTAAAGTATAGTTTAGGTTATCAACTCATTGAAGATTTATTAAGTGAAATTGCAGAGACACTTATCTCTAGACTTCCTGATAAAAGTTTTTGTGCCAAGGTTGGTAGTGACGAATTTATTATTCTTTTAGAAGATATTGAAACCGAAGCAGAGGCAATCGCTTGGGTAGAAACCATTCAAGAATTATTTCTTTCGCCTTTTGACATTAATGAACATCGCATCTTTACCAACGTGAAAGTGGGAGTTGTATTAACTAAGCAGTGGTGTGGTTCTGCTGAAGAAATTTTACAAGCTGGGGATACGGCGATGAACTACGCTAAGTTTTCTTCTACTCAAGATTATGCCGTGTTTGATCCGAAAATGCAAGAAAGCGCGATCGCGCGAATCCTTCTTGATAGCCAAATGCGGCAAGGATTAGACAATCAGGAATTTGAAGTTTACTATCAACCAATTCTTGCTTTAGAAACCCAAAAAATAGTCGGGTTTGAAGCCTTATTACGCTGGCAAAAAAATGGCGGTTATATTTCTCCCGGTCAATTTATTCCCATTGCAGAAGAAACCGGTTTTATTATTACGTTAGACAACTGGGTTTTACATCAGGCTTGTTCACAACTGCAACAATGGCGATTAAATCACCAAAAATATCATAATCTTTATATTAGTGTTAATGTTTCTGCCGTGGAGTTAATCCAACCCAATTTTTTAGATCGGGTGAATCAGGTTTTACAAGAAACAGGATTACCGCCGCATCATTTAAAACTAGAAATCACTGAAACTAGCGTAATGGAAAATGCAGAAAAAGTCAGTGCCATTTTAGAGCAATTAAATCAACAACAAATTCGCCTCTGCTTAGATGATTTTGGCACAGGTTACTCCTCTCTTAGTTACTTGCGCCAATTTCCTTTTGAAGTCATGAAAATAGATCGTAGCTTCCTAACTAATTTATCTTATGATCCTAATAAGCATCGTAAACTCATTGAAACCATGGCGCTACTCGCGCGAAACTTAGAAATGGATATCGTTGTCGAAGGGATTGAAACCCAACAGCAACTCACCATTCTTAAACAATTAGGCTGTCAAAAGGGGCAAGGATATCTCTTTTCTCGTCCCCTTCCTCGTTCTCAAATTGAAACTCTATTTAATGAGGAACAAGAAATCATTAATATTTGATAGCAATTTGTTGTTTGTGGTTAGTCCTTTGTCCTTTGTCCTTTGTCCTTTGTAAACCAGTGACCAATGACTAATGACTAATGACCAATGACCAATGACCAAATTTCCAGATTAAAAATTCACCTTTGCTGTCATCTCTATTAGCCAAGGATGCGCCCGCCATAGCCCGTAAGTAAAAATAGCAACGCCTAAATAAGCCGGACGGAGAAACTCTTGTAGTTTTAAGGTTTGACGACCTTGTAAAATGGCTAAAAACGGAATAACCGAGGTGCGTTCTTTTGCCTCTAAAAAGGCTTGTCCGTAACGATTTGTTAAGCGGCGATCGCCGTGCCAAACGCCAAACAAATGATGAGCAATTAATCCTAAAGAAGTGACTAAAGCAAAAGAGGTTCCTAGCCACAGCGTATGGGCGACACACCAGATGACTTGTCCCACCATTTGCGGATGACGGGTAATGCGAATAATCCCCGTTTCGTAGAGATGAACTTGGGGCTTTTGAATCGCGGCAATTTCTAATAAATTAAACGTCGCAGGATAGAGAAACAGAAACGAAATCGCGGAGAGAGTCCAAACGAGGTAAAACACCCCCGGCTGCCCTTGCACTTGCCATAACTGTAAGCCATCGTAGCGATGATTAAAAAAGTAAACAATTAAAATAACAGCTAGGGGGATGCTAATCAGAGCAAAGCCCACGCGATATAAACGCGCCCCGATGAATTTTTCTGCCCAAGGACGCAAAGCCGCTAATCCGCTATGGGCAACTGCAAACCCAAAAAGTAACCCTAACATAACCCAGTGACTACTGGTAAACCAAAATGCTTCCATGATGCCATCACACTCATTACCGTCTCTCAATCAATCCTAGCGAAACTCTCCTTAAACCAAGAAGATTTCGTGTTAATGTCAATTCAGAAGAGATAATCATCTTCATTGTTGACGCAAAATCTCTTAACTTTATCCCTTGTATTCTTCTAGCTTTGGCGAGATGTCAGACTTACCGTTTTCTTTGGATCAATTGCGAATCTTAAAGGCGATCGCGGCTGAGGGCAGCTTCAAACGCGCTGCCGATACCCTTTATGTCTCTCAACCGGCGATTAGCTTGCAAATCCAAAATTTAGAACGACAGATGAATGTTCCCTTATTTGATCGAGGGGGGCGACGGGCGCAACTCACAGAAGCCGGACAACTCTTACTCACCTATGGGGAGAAAATTCTCTCCTTGTGTCAAGAAACCTGTCGCGCGATCGAAGATTTGGAAAACCTGCAGGGGGGAACCTTACTCATTGGGGCATCTCAAACCACCGGAACCTATCTCTTACCCCGAATGTTAGGGGCATTTCGACAAAAATATTCAGATGTTTCAGTACAGTTACAGGTTCATTCTACCCGGCGCACCTCTTGGAGTGTCGCAAATGGACAAGTGGATTTGGCAATTATCGGCGGGGAAATTCCACCAGAATTGCAAGATACCCTAGAAGTGTTCCCTTATGCTGAGGATGAACTTGCCTTAATTATGTCGGGATCGCATCCTATGGCAAAGGAAACGGCAATTCCGAAAGAAGATTTATATAAACTTAATTTTATTACTCTCGATTCTCAATCAACAATTCGCAAAGTCATTGATCAAGTTTTAAATCAGTGTGGAATTAACCCGAAGCGTCTTAATATTGAAATGGAATTAAATTCCATTGAAGCGATTAAAAATGCGGTTCAGTCTGGCTTGGGCGTGGCGTTTGCATCCATTTCGGCGATTGAAAAAGAATTACAAATGGGAACACTTTATCGCATTAATATTGAAGAAGTGGTGGTTAAACGGAGACTCTCCTTAATTATTAATCCCCATCGCTATCGATCCAAAGCTGCCGCTGCCTTTATTCAAGAAATTTTGCCGCAATTCTGTACCAATGGCTGGTTTAGTGGCACTGAAGTTACTCCTCATCCCGCCCATGATCCGAGTCAACGCCCCCTTCCCGAGTCAGTAGTTGAAAATTCTCCTTATCCTGAAATAACCTAATAGTAATTATTCAGTTTTAGCCCCATGAAAACTTACTGCACTCGTCCCAACTGCTCGCAACCGATTAATGAGTTTCCTGAGTTAGATGATCGCTCTGAGTTACAAACCAGTCAACAAAAATATTGTCATTGTTGTGACATGCCTCAAATTTTAGCAGGGCGATATATTCCGCAGCAACTCTTGGGAAAAGGTGGATTTGGGGCTGCGTATCTCGCGATTGATCGTCATAGCACTCAGCTTCGTCAATGTGTCGTCAAACAATTTCAGCCTTCAGCTAGTTTTAAGGAAAAGCAATTAAAAACAGCCGAGAAATTATTTCTTCGGGAAGCGGAAGTTCTAGAGAGTTTAGGAAACCATCATCCTCAAATTCCTGATTTATATGCTTTTTTTCCTATAATTGTATCAGAAGAAGAAGAGGAAAAACAGTTTTTTTATATTGTTCAAGAGTTTATTGATGGGGAAACCTTAGAACAAGAAGTGCAGCGAAAAGGGAAGTTAGACGAAACAGAAATTGTGGATTTATTAGAGAATTTACTTTCCATTTTAAAGTTTGTTCACGAACATGATTCCATTCATCGTGATATTAAACCGTCTAATATCATACGCGATCGCGAAGGGAAGTTATATCTCCTAGATTTTGGGGCAGTCAAACGAGTCACCGGAGCAACCACAGGGAATAATTATTCCACAGGAATTTTCTCGATAGGTTTTGCGCCTCCTGAACAAATGCACGGGCGTGAAATTTATCCCTCCACTGATTTATATGCTTTAGCAGCTACTTGTGTTTGTTTAATCACTGGAGAACCAATTCAGGAATTATACGACTCTTATCATAATCAGTGGCGGTGGGATATTTGCCCTGACATTAGTGATAAACTATGCCATATTTTGCAAAGAATGCTATTAGCAACCCCTAAAGATCGCTTTGCCTCAGCAGAAGGGGTTTTAAATGCTCTTCAAGAAGAAGAAAGTCAAGACACTAACCCCGAAATTACTAACTCTAGCACTTCGGAAACTTCTATGTTACGTCAGCCTGCTGATTTACAATCGCTGTTTTCGATTTCACAACCCCCTAATCCCTCAGAAAAAGACGCAACTGCTGTACAATCTTCCCAAAAAGCAGTTTCTCCCTCCACCGAGAAGCAAATCTCAGAGAAAGCCCCGACAGAGGTAAAAACAAGTCATCAATCTTCTACCGCTGCGGTACAAGAATTACCCACCGACTCCTCTGCTCAAGAAACGACTCCGAAACGTTCTAATTTTTCTTTATGGGAAATTTTAGCCAATGCTGGGTTTACCGGTTCGGAAGGGGCTTTATTGCTAATTGCTTTTACCAGTGTTTTTCCCCCCCCTGCGATTAGTGTAGGGCTTTGGGGAATGACTATGGGAGGATTAATCTATGCCCAATGGAAAAGATGGATTGAAAAATTTGATTTATTGATTTTAGGCGGAATGACCTTAGGGTTAGTGATCTTTATTCCTCCTCTGAGTAATCCTCCAGCTTTAACCGTCGTTGTGGCGACAGTGGTTGCAGGATCAGGCGCGATCGCGCTAATAACTCTTTTTCGCATTATCTTAAAACTAATGGCTCGTTAATCTTTTCCTGAAGTTTACAAAAATTGTTAAGCTACCAATAAACTAATAAATCTGATTTATCACTTATGGCGCAAAAGAATGAAACCTTAATTCTAGTGCCAATATTCGTTGTTACCCTTGCTATTTTGAGCGGTGGTATCTGGTGGCTTTGGGAAAATTTTAAGGTTAATGGAAAAGACAACACTGCTAGCAATAACACATCCTTAGAAACTCTCAACACTTTTGGAGAAGTCTCACCCATCCCCTCAGGATCGTTTCCTTATCTCGGAAGCCCCAGTTGGGATTCAATACAAGAAGCCATTGATCCCATTATTAGGGAAATTCATCCCCGATTTCGAGTTCGCTACAGCGGTTCCATTACACAAACTTCTGAAATAGAGAATGAAATCCCAAGACAATTAAGCAATAATCAAATCGCTTTCTTACAAGTTTCTCGCCCGCTTACCGATAAAAAAGGAAATACAACCATTGAAATTGACGGAACTTCCCTGAGACAAATTCCCATCGCGCTGAATGTCCTTGCCATTGCTGTTAATCATAACTTAGAGATTCCCAGCTTAACCCAAGAACAACTACGAGGGATTTATACTGGCGAAATTCGCAATTGGGAACAAGTTGGGGGCCCCAATCTAGAAATTATCCCTTATTCTCAGGGTAACCCAAAGCGAAAAACCGTTAAATTTTTTGCCGAAGATGTCCTCAAGGGAGAAAGTCTCAGTTCTAATGTCGAGATGATTGATACTCCCATTGCTGCCTTGAAACAAGTCTCAGAAAATCAAGGCGCCATTTATTATGGATTAGCATCACAAATAGTACGTGATTGTTCCGTAAAACCCCTTCCCCTCAAAACTCAGGAAGAAAAAGTTGTTTCTCCTTACCAAGGTTCCCTAGTTTCCCCAGAAGAGTGTCGTAACACTGGAGAACCCAATCAGCTAAACCTTGAGGCGTTTCAAAATGGAGACTACCCTCTAACTCGTCCTTGGTTTATTGTTTTTAATGAAAATGGCGGGCGTAACGAACAAGCAGGTAAAACCTATGCCAAACTACTGCTAACTCAACAGGGACAACATTTAATTCGTAATCGGGGATTAATTCCTGTTCGATGATCTTGAGC
>CAZTXK010000002.1:37041-38183 GCA_964617275.1 uncultured Dactylococcopsis sp.
AGCAAATCCTTCCTTATGTTCCATGCTTCTAAATACGCCCTTGTTCATGAATGGCTAACTCCCAAACAGACGGGAGGATCAGAATTAGTCGTTAAACAGATTCTCCAGAATATTAATGCTGATGTTTATGCCTTAATTGACTTTGAATCCACCAACCCCAATAGTTATCTCTACCAACGTGAAATTGGTACAACGTTTTTACAACAGTTTCCCTTCGTCAGTAATGGCGTACAAAAATACTTACCCCTGCTTCCCTTTGCCATTGAACAGCTTGATCTAAGGAATTATGAGATTATTCTCTCTTCCTCTCATGCCGTGGCAAAAGGAGTCATTACCAGTCCTCATCAATGTCATATTTGCTATTGTCATACCCCCATGCGATATGCGTGGGACTTAACCTTTGAATACCTGCAACAAAGCCCCATGGGGAAAGGATTAAGAGGACTTGTCACTCGCTACCTGCTGCATCAGTTAAGACAATGGGATGTCATTAGTGCCAACCGCGTTGATCACTTTATTGCCAATTCTCACCACACCGCAAAACGGATTTGGCGTTGCTATCGTCGTGAGGCGACAGTGATTTATCCCCCTGTGAATATCGACCGCTTTTCTTATCAAGCAGACAAAGAAGACTTTTATGTGACCGTTTCTCGGTTAGTCAGTTATAAACAAATTTCTCTCATTGTCCAAGCCTTTAACCAACTGCAACGCCCTCTCATCATTATCGGCAGTGGTTCACAACTAGAAACACTGAGAAAACAGGCAAACCCCAATATTCAACTTTTAGGAAACCAGCCGAATGATGTAGTAGAAGCCTATCTCAGACAAGCCAAAGCCTTTGTTTATGCCGCTTGTGAAGATTTTGGCATCGCCTTAGTAGAAGCCCAAGCCTGTGGAACGCCAGTTATTGCTTATGGCGCTGGAGGGGCAAAAGAAACGGTTAAAGATATTGGTAAATATCCAGACCAAGCAACGGGATTATTATTTTCGCCACAAACCCCTGCAGCCCTCGTGGAAGCCGTGGAATGCTTTGAAGCCAAACAGGATCAACTTTCTCCTGAAACCATTTATAAACAAGCCACCCACTTTTCCCCTCAGCAGTTTAATACTCGTTATTTAGAGCTTTTAGAGAGGGTTGAAAA
>CAZTXK010000003.1:0-31172 GCA_964617275.1 uncultured Dactylococcopsis sp.
TAATAATTCTAATTGTACTTCCACGTACAGTGAAAGCTACTACTAGTATTTTATCTCGCCATTCTCCAGTTGCAATATATCGAGGTTCACCGTAATCTCGACGATAATCAGGTTCTTGTATAATAGAGGTCTGAAACATTAAATAAGCATCGTAAAAATCAACGCCATGCTTTTCAATGTTTTTACGTCGCTTTTGTTCGTCCCAATCAAACTCCATCTTTAAACATTTTTCAATGATCCCTGATTTTTGATCGCCAGTTAAATTATGACTCTTTTTGAGATTTTCTCTGCTGCATTCGTCGCTGTTGGACTTGATTCTTAAGAATTTTGAGACGATAGGGATCGATATCTTTGCGCCAGTGTAGTTTATGATTTTTGAGTTCTGCCCCATGCTCTTCTAGACATTTTAACCAACCGCGGCGATCGCGGATCGCTTTAAAATCATCCAATAATCCCCAATCTCTCTCTTGTTTCGTTAACTTTGCAAATTTATCATAAAGGGGATACTCCGAACTGACTAATTTATCTTTCTCATGTAACAGAGGCGGATTATTTTGATTGTATTCAGTGTAATGAACGTTTAAGTCTCCTAAATTAATTTCCATTTTGGCTTTCAAAGGAGGATGGGGATCGCTGTCAAATTCGGGGTAAGATAAGTAAGCAATTTTGGGTTTGTTCATATAAAACTGAATTACCGTGACGTTTTCTAAGCGTCCGATGGTGCGACTCGCGCAAGCCTCATACAGTCTTAATAAGGGATCTAATTCTTCTAAGCTACTAATATGAACAAGGAGACTTTTGCTAAGTTTTAAGCCAATTTTGCTTTCTCGACATAACTGTGCAATGACTTCTTGATCGCTTAAACTAAAGAGCATGGCTTCGGCTTCAGCGCAGGCGTGCTTAAATGAGCCAAAAAGCCCTTTGATATCTTGGCGCACTGTGGAAGAAAAGTCTTTGAATTTGGGACGATGGGTAAGTAAAGCTGTGGCTAAATAGAGTTTGAGTTCTTCACTGCGTTGTTGCGCGATCGCGTTCCAGTCTTCTTGGTTCGTGGCTTGCAAGATCACCTTAAACGCCCGTCGTAATCCCCCTAATTCCGCTTTAATTTGCGCTTCTTCGGGGAGTTCTCCTTTGGCAGGTAAACGCCCCCGTTCGGTCAAAAAATCCATGAGGGGGGTTAATAAGGTCTGATAGTCTTCAAATCGTCGGACTCGTTTTTGTAAGCGTGGGGTTTTGGCGTGAGATCGAAAGCGACTGGCGCGAAATGTCTCGGCTTGCGTCGAATCGCGAAAGACTAAATAAATTCCTAAGCCAATGGGTAACGCATCAACGGCTAAGACTTGATCAATGTAAGTCTTCAGTTCCTCTTGTTCGTAGTATTTTTGAAAAGTATTGCGCCGTGTAATTACCCCATCCCCATACGCCACTTGTCCATTGCTAGAATCGTTAATTAACACTTGCGCGGAAACAATTAAAACCCGACGAGTGAGTTTCCACGCATTAAGCAAGGCTTCCCGTCTTTCTTGGGTGTCTTCAATGACGTTGATAACATACCCCAAGTTAACAATGTCGGCTTCTGTTAGGGGACTTTCTGGAGAGTAATAGGGATCCCAGCCTTGACTTTCATAGCCTTGTTCTCTAATGCGTTCAATGTCTCCCCCGTAGCCACAACCGTAATCAAAAAAGGTTGTTCCTTGCGTAAATAAGTCTGCTTCTAAAGCCACTCGCACCGGACGAGAGAGTTGATGGCGAATGATAGCCGCTTTGTGGCGTTCAATTTTGGGCTTTTTCTGGTGGGGGGTTTGGTGAGAAATGACTTGATGTCCTTGGATTTCTACGGCGCGATCGCGCAGTTTTTGTTCCCACTCCTGTTGGGTTCCAATATGACGAGATTGCGTTAATAATCCCAGGGCTTTTTCTTGTTGGGTGAGTTGGACAAAGGTTTGATAATGGGGATAGTCTGCGGTGACAAACGTTTCTTTACGATGGAGAATGGGGGGATTGGGGGAGTCGTGATAGCTGCGGCAACTCACTGCGAGGGTGACTAAATCTACTTGTAAGCTAGCTTTGAGGGGAGGATGGGCAGCGCGATCGAAGTCGGGATAAAATAAGTAAGAAATCTTGGGTTCACTGAAACTAAACTTAATTAAAGTCGCCTCAGCAATGTCTTTTTCCACCACTGAACGCGCTTTCTGTTCGTAGGCTTGTAACGATTCGGAAAGCGTCGATAACGCACTGAGATGGACATAAAAGGCATTAGGAAGCTGTTTTCCCACAGGGCTTTCCTGAGATAACCTAATTACCTCGCTTACCCAAGTTTCGGGATCCAATTGAGCCATGTTTGAACTGAAATGAGTCGAAGACCTCAATGAATAGTCGCTACTGTACATTTATTGTCCCAGTTTCAAGAATTAATGTCATACCATTTGCCATGTCATTTCCTGCCCCGCCCCCAAAGGAACGAGCTCGGATTCCATCAATGAAACTTGATCCCGAACGCGCCAACTCGTTTTGGACAAGGTAATTCGCTCACTATTACGCGGCAGTTGATAAAAATCTGGACCATAGAAGCTAGCAAATGCTTCCAGTTTATCCAGAGCTTTCACACTTTCAAATGCTTCGGCATACAACTCAAGGGCGTGCAACGCCGAAAAGCATCCCGCGCAGCCACAGGAACTTTCTTTGCTGGTGCGGGTATGGGGGGCGCTATCCGTACCGAGAAAAAACTTCGGATTCCCCGATGTTGCGGCTTGCAACAAAGCCTGACGATGCTCCTCCCGTTTTAAAATAGGTAGGCAATAAAAATGGGGGCGCAGACCGCCTTTGAACAAGGCATTACGGTTATACAATAAATGTTGTGGCGTAATGGTTGCCGCGATCGCGCTTGCCGAGAGGACATACTGCACCGCATCAGAGGTAGTGATATGCTCAAGCACCACCCGCAGGTTGGGAAATCGCTGCTTAAGGGGAATTAAATGTCGCTCGATAAATACCTTCTCGCGATCAAAGGTATCAACATCGTTATCAGTCACTTCCCCGTGCAGTAATAACGGCATATCCACCTGCTGCATCGCTTCAAAAACGCGATCGCAGTTCCGAATATCTGTCACACCGAAATTAGAGTTAGTCGTTGCCCCGGCTGGGTAGTATTTGACCGCTTTGATGAACTGAGATTCTTTTGCCCGAAGAATCTCGTCGGGGGTGGTGTTGTCGGTGAGGTAGAGCGTCATCAATGGCTCAAACTGTTTGTCCTCTGGAATGGCAGCGAGGATGCGATCGCGATAAGCTGTTGCATCTGCAACTGAGCGGATAGGAGGCTTCAAGTTTGGCATGACAATCGCTCGGGCAAACTGACGCACGGTGTAGGGCAGAACTGCCTTCATTATTGCACCGTCGCGGAGATGTAGATGCCAATCGTCAGGTTGGGTAATAGTGAGCTTTTGCATCCTTTCATTATAAAATGGCAATAGGTCTTATGAGAATAGGGGCGATGGCATGGAGCTCAAGCGCGATCGCGAAGTCGGGAAAGCAAAGGTTAAGCTCAGTTAAGGGACATAATCTTCTCAGTAATGGCAACTTATTCCAACTCCACAATATAAGTTGTGCCAAAAACGGTAACGCGATCGCCGCTGACTAACTTGCGACCCCGCCGCGTTTCAATTTCACCATTAACCAACACTTCTTCATCCCAGATCATCATCTTGGCTTCTCCTCCCGTTTGGGCAATACATTGGAATTTTAAGAATTGGTCAAGTTTAATCGTTGCACTCATAAATGATAAAGGGAATAATTGATCCTTAAATTAACGAATAATCTCGGCATCTCCTAGAGGAGAAAAGCGAATTTCAATCCGTCTGCGAGTCGAGTTGGGGTCACGATCAATCGGTGCAAACTGATCAGAATTAGGCAAAAATAATTGGGCAGCGGAATAAGCGCGAAACTGTAATCCTTCTAATTGCCCTTGGGCTTGAATCGCTTGTAATTCTCTGACCACAGCCAGCGATCGCATTAATCCTAAATCCGTATTAGAACCAGGTTGCAAGGCTTCCATGGCTAAATTTCCTCTAGCGACCTTCTCTAAATTATCATCAAGATTACTATTGCCGCCGCCGAGAATTTGCCCATCTGTATGACCCACAATTTCCACAGTATAGGCTTGGTTTCCTGCCGTAATCTCTTCAATTTTAGCCACTAATTCTTCCTGAATATATGTTTCTAATGCGGAGGGTAAAACCGCACTTCCAGAAGGAAATCTAAACTCTCCCGAATCTTGAATAATTAAAACAGGCGGGGTGGTTTGTAATTCTAATTCTTGTTTTAGTTGTTCATTCTCTTGCGTTACTAAAACAATCCGAATGATCGTAATAAATAATAGCAAGCTAAGAATCATAAACGCATTGGACATTAAATCGGTAAAAGATGTCCAAATATTGGTTTCGTCTAACGTTTCATCGGGATAGCGTCTGCGTTTAATCATATTAATAATCACTCATCAACAGTGAAACGATAAAGCACTTCCCCATCCTGAAAAGACTTGACATTAATCGTTAAGGGGGAGAGTAAATTATGGTTTAATAAACGTTCTCCGAGGCGAATCGCATCTTCGCGACTAATTTGAAGATATTGTTGTAGCCAGTTCACTGCTTCTCGTCCTGAAAAACATTTCCGAAACGTTCTAAACCCTCTACGTCGGTTGGTTCGCTTTAAACCCTCTTTACTACGCATTCTAAAGACTAACTGATTGAGATCAATTGTAGAAATAAAATCAGTGAAGTATTGATGGTTTTCAGACGAGAGGGGAGTAACTTCAGAATTTTCGTACCACAGGGTAAGGCGATCTTTTTCTTCTACTAAGAGAATATAAACCTGTTCTTGATATTCGGTAAAGCGTTGACGACTATACGCGATCGCGCGGTTTTTTTGACTCAGGGAAAAAATCTCACCGCGAACAAAAATTTTCCCATAATAAGCAATCCCAGGAATCACTTCTACCTTTCCAGTCTGGTCTTTTCGTGCCACCTGACAATACTGAACTTGATTTGCACTCAGCAATAACATTTTCTAAGCCACTGTAACTATATGTAAAGAAAGGAAAAGTAGAATGACAACAAGCCACGCAATTCTTAATTCTGGCTTAATTATCTATTTTGAGGCTATCGGAATCAAGAGATGCTTAAAAATTTCTTATAGAAACCCCAAATAATCCTAACTGTTTTGACAAGACGATTTTGATCATGATCCTGCATACTAGAATCAGTTAATCCCCTAAGGAGAGCTTCCTATGTCCTCTTGGTTAGAATTTACCTTAGTAACAATCTTCAACCTCAGCGTTTGTGTTTTATTACCCCGTTTAGTCACCCTAAATTGGGGGAAACTGATGCAACGGATGATCAGCAATACCAATAAATCAGTTTCCTCTCAGTCCTCCCATTTTTCCACAGCAGAGGCAGTTGTCCAAAAGACAAATCATTAACAGAGGCGGTTGGTTTGTTGGCAATCCGCCACCAACAACCTCTAGAAAAAGAAGCTATTCTGCTTCTACTGCAGCCCGGGCTGCCGCTGCTTCATCAGGATGGATATTTAAGCGAGTTAGATTGAAACGCCCTCGATTATCGATTTCACGAACTTTAACGACAACTTCATCGCCGACAGCGACTTCATCTTCAACTTTGCCCACGCGATGTTCTGCGAGTTGAGAAATATGAATCATGCCTTCTTTACCGGGCATTAATTCCACAAACGCGCCGATGGCAATAATGCGAGTGACGCGACCGACACAAACATCTCCTTCGCTAATTTTACGAGTCAAGCCTTTCACCTGATTCAGCGCCTCGATCGCGCTTTCTCGATCTCCGGCAGAAATCGTCATGGCCCCATTTTCTTCAATATCAACCTTCGCGCCAGTTTGTTCGGTGATATTTTTAATGGTTTTGCCACCGGGGCCAATTACCAACCCAATCATCTCAGGGTCAATTTTGTAATTAATGAGATGGGGGGCAAACGGGGATAACTCGGGTCTTGGTTTCTCAATGGTAGCAAGCATTTTCTCCAGAATATGTTGTCGCGCCGGTCCGGCTTGTTCAATGGCTTGACGAACAACATCGAGGCTTAAGCCTGTAATTTTCATGTCCATTTGCAACGCTGTAATGCCGCTATCAGTGCCAGCGACTTTGAAGTCCATATCCCCAAGAAAGTCTTCAAGGGCTTGAATATCGGTTAAGACTCGGACTTCGTCTCCTTCTTTGATTAAGCCCATGGCAGCCCCGCTAACAGGCTTGGTTAGAGGCACTCCCGCATCCATCAAAGCGAGGGTTGAGCCACAAACTGACCCCATGGAGGTAGAACCATCAGAAGATAGCACTTCCGACACCACCCGTAGCACATAAGGAAAATCTTCTTGTGAGGGTAAAACGGGAAGAATCGCTCGTTCGGCTAACGCCCCATGACCAATTTCTCGTCGTCCGGGGGAACGGAGAGGCTTCGTTTCGCCTACTGAGTACGGCGGAAAATTATAGTGGTGCAGATAACGCTTCTCATCATTGGGATGGAGTTCATCCGCTAAATCTTGGGCATCTCCGGGCGTTCCTAACGTGGCTAAAGACAGAACTTGGGTTAAGCCGCGATGGAATAAGCCGCTACCATGGACTCGTTTGGGGATGACATCCACATCACAAGTAATGGGGCGTACTTCGTCTAGTTTTCGCCCATCAACGCGGATATTTTCTTCAATGACTTGATTCCGCATCAGGGTGCGAGTGACTTCTTTGAAGATTTTGCCAATGGCTTTCGGGTCTTCTTCTACCGTAACCCGCAAGGGATCATCTTCAGGGCGTTGCGCGATCGCGTTTTCAATTTCATTGGCTTTAATTTCCTCCAACAATTCATCCCGTTTATTTTTATCGAGATCAAACTGTTGCAGAACTTTCTTGATAGGTTCCGTGGCTTGGGCTTTAATAAATTCTTCTAATTCAGGATGACTGGCTGGCGGTTCTTCCGTCGCTAGTGCAATTCCTTGATCTTTCATCAACTGCTGTTGCGCCTCAATTAAATCGCGAACCGCCTCATAACCAAACTCAATGGCTTCAATGACATCTTGTTCCGGTAACTGGTTGGCCCCAGCTTCTACCATGACCACGCCTTCTGGGGTTCCAGCCACAACTAAATCTAAGTCCCCATTATTAATTTCGTCATAAGTGGGATTAATGATAAAATCATCGCCAACTAATCCCACACGCACTGCAGCCATGGGACCTTGGAACGGAATTTGGGCGCAAATCACGGCAATGGAAGCCCCCGTCACGGCTAAAACATCTGGGGGAACCAACTCATCCATGGATAACGTGGTTGCCACCACCTGAATATCATCTCGAATCCACTGCGGGAATAGGGGGCGTAGGGGCCGATCAATTAAACGACTGGTTAAAGTAACCTTTTCCGGGGGACGACCTTCCCGACGTAAAAACCCGCCTGGGATGCGACCGGCAGCGTAGAGTCTTTCCTCATAATCCACCATTAACGGCAAAAAATCAATACCTTCTCGTCCCGTGCTACGAGTGGCGGTAACTAGCACGGACGTATCGCCACATTCAATCAAGACAGAACCATCTGCTTGGGGCGCAAAGCGTCCAACTTTGAGCCGAATATCCCTGCCATCAAAGGATATTGACTGTTCAAATTCCATCATTACTGTTTCTTTTCCTTATGTTACTATGCTCTTTACTTTCTCTGTGGCAATGCTAGCACTAAAGAATTAACAATTGACACCTTTGCTGTTAGTCTTCTTCAGCTTCAAGCAAGTAACGTTCAGCATAAGGTTGTCATCGGTAGGATGACCGTTGGTCAAAACCCAAAGGACAAAAGACAAATATTTCGCGGTAAGGTAGGAAATACTAGGGAAACAGATGCTTGAGGAACTCCCTCGACATTTGTCATTGTGTTGATAAGTAGAACGTAATTATATGACGAAGTTACAAGGGATTTGGCTGTCAGAAAGTAAAGGGCTTTTTATTTGGGGAGAAACGTGGCGCACTCATGGGGGCGTAATGCTCAAAAAAACGCCTTCCCCCCATCCTTTAACCCTAAGTGAAGCGGAACTCACTTCAATTTTGACGGAACACTCCATTTCCGAAGATCAACTCACTCATTTGATTACGAAAACTCTAACTTTACCGACACAGCAAGTTAGCGCAAAAAAGTTTCTACCGCTTCTTTCACAACAAACTCCAGAAGATCCCAAAAGTATTTCCCTTAAAACGTGGCGTGTTTCTGGCTACTATTTCTCCCCTGAAACCGCCCTCCATTTCTTAGACAATCTTTCCCTTGACGCCAGTGGCAGTTTACGGTTTTGGTCACAGTTATATTCTTGGGTTAATCAATTATTAGCGCGATCGAAATTTTTACCCACCCTACAATCGCAACCAACAGGAAACGCAACAACTAGCTGGCAACCCCTGTTTGATGCCCCCAGTGATCAAAGCCGCTTACAAACCTTTGCTCAACAGATGCCCAATAGCTGTCGCGCCCATAACTTAAATGATTCTCCTCAAGCCCTCATTATCGACTTTCTCAGCACCCTCCTTGATAGCAAAATTCGTTCTTATGCCATTCAAACCTTTCCTGCTGTTACTACCCCTCTTCTCAAACAATGGTTTGAGGCACTCTCTAGTCAAGAATCTAGTTTCTCGGCTGAGGAAATGAATTTACGCCGCCTCGAAAAGGCCCTAACGTTATGGACAGAACCGGTACAAGATTATCTTGGGCGCAATTTATTAAATTCTATTGGACAACATCCCTTTCGCCCTTGTTTTCGTCTTCTTCCCCCTCCCGAAGGTAAAGAAAATTGGTTTTTAGAATATGGCTTACAAGCCCGTGATGATCAAGACTGTTTCCTCAATGCCCAAACCATCTGGAATACGGCAACTGAAAAACTGATTTTTCAAGGAAGAAGCGTTACTCAACCTCAAGAAACGTTATTACAAGGATTAGGATTAGCCCTGCGTTTATATTCTCCAATTCAGGAGAGTTTACAAACGGCAACGCCAACAGGATGTTCTCTTGATCCCATTCAGGCTTACGAGTTTATTCGCGCTAGTGCGTGGCAACTCTCGGAAAATGGCTTTGGGATTATTTTACCCCCCGGTTTAACCCCGGGGGAAGGGGAAAGACGATTAGGGGTGAAAGTCAAAGCACAATCCCCAAAAAAAGGACAAAAATTAGGCTTACAAAGCCTACTCAATTATAAGTGGGAATTGGCAGTGGATGACGAAACCCTTTCTCCTGATGAATTTAAAAAGTTATTAGATCAACAGTCGCCTCTGGTAGAAGTCAATGGGAAATGGTTAGCCCTGCAACCCAGTGATGTGAAAGCCGCCCAAAATCTCTTACAAGCTAGCAATGAAACCATGGATTTTTCGGTGGAAGATGCGGTGCGCCTCAGTAGTGGGGAAACTCAAACCATGGGAAAACTGCCGATTGTGGATTTTGAGGCTTCGGGTTCGCTCAAGGAGTTAATTACCAATTTAAGCGGCAATCAATCCTTAAAACCGATTGAAACACCGAAAGGATTTCGCGGCGAATTACGCCCTTATCAGGCAAGAGGCGCGGGATGGCTGGCGTTTCTCCAAAAGTGGGGCTTAGGGGCTTGTTTAGCGGACGATATGGGCCTCGGGAAGACTATTGAGACGATCGCGCTTTTATTACATCTTAAGGAAGAAGAAGGGCTTTCTGCACCCACCTTATTGGTTTGTCCAACTTCAGTTTTAGGAAATTGGGAACGAGAAGTGCATCGCTTTACTCATCATCTTTCCTGTTTGGTTCATCATGGGGAAAAACGGAAAAAAGGACAACCTTTTGTTAAACAAGCCGGGCAGCATGATTTAATTATTACCAGTTATGCTTTAGCCCAACGCGATGCTAAAACTTTAGAAAAAGTAAGTTGGGAAGGGGTGATTTTAGATGAAGCGCAAAACATTAAAAATCCCCAAGCTAAACAGTCCAAAGCGGTGCGAAGTTTACAGGCGAATTTTAAGATCGCGCTAACCGGAACCCCTTTAGAAAATCGTCTTTCGGAGTTATGGTCAATTATTGATTTTTTAAACCCGGGTTATCTCGGATCAAAACAATTTTTCCAAAAGCGCTTTGCCACTCCTATTGAAAAATACAGCGATCGCGATTCCTTGCAGACTCTCCGTTCTCTGGTGCAACCGTTTATCTTAAGACGGCTCAAAACCGATAAAGAGATCATTCAAGATTTACCTGAAAAACAAGAGATGAATGTTTATTGCGGCTTATCCCAAGAACAAGCAGAACTCTATCAGCAGGTAGTAGATAAGGCGTTAAAAGACATTGAAGATGCCGAAGGAATCCAACGTCACGGTAAAATTTTAACCCTATTAATGAAACTGAAACAATTGTGTAATCATCCTGCTTTATTACAGAAAGAAGAAGAATTAATTAGTGCCAAACGTTCAGGGAAATTATTGCGTTTAACAGAGATGTTAGAAGAGTTAACCGCAGAGCGCGATCGCGCTTTAATTTTCACTCAATTTGCAGAGTGGGGAAAACTTCTCCAAGCCTATTTACAACAAACATTTAACTGTGAAGTTCCCTTCCTTTATGGCGCAACTCGCAAAAAACAACGAGAAGAAATGGTAGATCGCTTTCAAAATGATCCTGATGCCCCTCCATTTTTTATTCTGTCGATTAAAGCGGGAGGAACAGGTTTGAATCTAACCCGTGCTAATCATGTGTTTCATGTTGATCGTTGGTGGAATCCTGCCGTTGAAAATCAAGCCACCGATCGCGCGTTTCGCATTGGACAAAAACAAAATGTGCAGGTGCATAAATTTATTTCTACCGGCACGCTAGAAGAACGAATCAATGAGATGATAGAAAGTAAGAAACAGTTAGCCGAACAAACCGTTGATGCGGGAGAAGAGTGGTTAACTCAATTGGATACTGAACAGTTAAGAGATTTAGTCTTGCTTGATCGTAAAGCTGTTATTGATAGTTAGATTGCTGTTAGCGGAGTAAAACTTAAATGAAAAAGCCCCGACGACTTAGCCGAATTATTCGACGCTTATGGCAACAAGATGAGAGATTCTTGCAGATCACAGAAGCGGTAGAAGTGATCGTTGCTAAAGTTTTAACGATTGCCCTATTAATTGTTATTATTATTGCCCTCATTGATTTAATATTTGTTCTTAGTAATCTTTTAGTTACCTCTCCTCCTTCAGGCTTTTTTAATGAGACACTTTTAGAAGTATTTGGCTTGTTTCTCAATGTTTTAATTGCTTTAGAATTATTAGATAATATTACCGCTTATTTAAGAAAACATATTTTTCAAGTAGAACTTGTCATTGCAACTTCTCTCATTGCCGTGGCAAGAAAGATCATTATTTTTGATTTAGATAAATTTTCTAGTATTGATTTAATCTCTTTAGCAATCGCGATCTTTGCTCTCTCAATTAGTTATTGGCTGGTGCATCGGCTTAATCGAAATAATTAAATCTAAGAGAAGCACCTAAACCAATAATAAATAACAAATAACTAATAACTAATAAAATATGTCCGAATCTATTATTACCGTTCAAACAGTCGGTTTTCAACAACAATTAGTCATTAATCCCCCCGAAAAAGGATTAACCTTACAAGGAAATTTAAACATTCCTGGAGATAAATCGATTTCTCATCGGGCGTTAATGTTTGGCGCGATCGCGCTTGGAGAAACCCGCATTCAAGGGTTATTATTAGGAGAAGACCCTCGCAGTACCGCCCACTGTTTACGGGCGATGGGGGCGCAAATTTCGGAGTTAAATGCCCAAGAAGTCATTATACAGGGAGTTGGATTAGGCAATTTAGAAGAACCCACTTCAGTTCTTGATGCAGGGAACTCCGGAACCACGGTGCGCCTGATGTTGGGGTTGCTTGCCTCTCATGCCAGCCGTTTTTTTGTCATTAGTGGAGATAGTTCGCTGCGATCGCGCCCCATGTCACGGGTAGTCAACCCTTTAAAAGAAATGGGCGCAACCATTTGGGGGAGACAACACAATTCCTTAGCCCCCTTAGCCATCCAAGGACAATCCCTAAAAGCAATTACCTATAATTCTCCCATTGCCTCGGCACAAGTCAAATCCTGTGTTCTCCTAGCGGGATTAATGGCTGAGGGAAATACCACTGTTATTGAACCTGCGTTATCCCGAGATCATAGTGAGCGGATGTTAGAAGCATTTGGGGCAAAGGTTAGCACTGATTCAGAACAGAAATCAATCACAATTGAGGGGAAACCGAGATTAAAAGGACAGACAATTGTGGTTCCGGGGGATATTAGTTCCGCTGCGTTTTGGTTAGTGGCAGCGATTATTGTTCCAGACTCAGAATTAGTGATTGAAAATGTGGGAATCAACCCCACTCGCACGGGAATTTTAGAAGCATTAAACCGCATGGAAGCTGATATTACCATCGAAGATCAACAGATTATCGCAGGAGAACCTGTGGCAAATTTACGGGTGCGTTCTTGTCAATTAAAAGGGGCAGAAATTGGGGGAAACTTAATTCCGAGACTGATTGATGAGATTCCGATTCTTGCAGTGGCTGCGATTTTTGCCCAAGGAAAAACCTTAATTAAAGATGCTGAAGAATTACGAGTGAAAGAAAGCGATCGCATTGCGGTGATGGCTTCCCAATTGAGTAAAATGGGGGCTAATATTACCGAACATCCCGATGGGTTAGAAATTAACGGGGGAGGGAATTTAATGGGAACTGAATTAGAGGCTTATAATGATCATCGGGTTGCTATGAGTTGCGCGATCGCGGCTTTAAAAGCAAAAGGAAAAACCACCATTAATGGGGCGGAAGCTGTCGCTATTTCCTATCCTGACTTTTTTGATAGTTTACGCCAAATCTGTGAAATATAATATCTTATTGGTTATTGGTTTACAAAGGAGGAAGGACAAGAGACAAAGGACAAACTGCACTGAAAACGTGACGAGAGGAGCTAACTAGGCTAAAGTGTTGCTAGACTCACATCTGAATTCCAGAAGACATCGTTATGGCAAATACGTTCATCAAACGATTGCGCCGTCAGTTCAAAAAGAAGAAGCCTGAAAAATCGGCAAAAACCCATTCGCCTACTCGTCGTCTTAATCGTTGGTTTATGTGGCTAGCCCCCGGCATTTTTATCAAACGCTGGTTGCTGATCAGCATCATAGGGGTGCTATTAACCAGTATTGGACTGGCGATATGGGCGCAATTAACCCCAATTTTCTATTTCCTTGAGCTAACATCAGCTCTTTTAGAAACCATCGCCACTTTTATTCCCAATTATATTTCTGGTCCGATCGCGATCGCGCTAGGATTATTCTTAATCTTTTTAGGGCAATCCCGCACCGTTGGTTCCATTTCCGAAGTTCTCAACCCCGATCAAGATAAAGAACTCATTGATGTCCTCACCACTCATCGTAAATTGGTCAAGGGCCCCAAAATTGTAGCCATTGGCGGGGGAACTGGGCTTTCCACCCTCTTACGAGGCATTAAAACCTATAGCGCCAACATTTCTGCCATTGTTACCGTTGCTGATGATGGCGGTTCTTCCGGGAGATTACGCCGAGAACAAGGAATGCTTCCTCCCGGAGATATCCGAAACTGTTTAGCGGCCCTCGCTGATGAAGAAAAACTGCTCACCGAACTCTTCCAATATCGCTTTAGTGCCGGAGAAGGCTTAACCGGGCATAGTTTTGGCAATCTTTTTCTTTCGGCAATGAATAAGGTCACAGGGGATTTAGAGCAAGCAATTGAGGCAAGTTCTAAAGTATTAGCGGTTCGCGGGCAAGTCTTACCCGCCACCCTAGCCGATATGCAATTAGTTGCGGAAATGGAGGATGGGCAGATTATTCAAGGGGAATCGCAAATTACAGAAGCGGGCGGAAAAATTCGTCGTTTAGGATGTCATCCCGAAAATCCCCCGGCTCTACCAGCAGCAGTAAAAGCCATAGAAGAAGCTGATTTAATTTTAATTGGCCCAGGAAGCCTCTACACTAGCATTATTCCTAACTTACTGGTTCCAGAAATTCGAGAAGCCTTGCAACGGAGTCAAGCCCCCAGCCTCTATATTTGCAATATTATGACCCAACCGGGAGAAACTGATGATTAT
Organism: uncultured Dactylococcopsis sp.; assembly: GCA_964617275.1. Taxonomy (GTDB): domain Bacteria; phylum Cyanobacteriota; class Cyanobacteriia; order Cyanobacteriales; family Rubidibacteraceae; genus Halothece. The sequence goes on from CAZTXK010000003.1 coordinate 14,150, forward strand.
ACCGTTTCCGATCATATTCGAGCCATTGATAAAGTTTCCTCTCATCCCTTATTCAAAGCAGTTTTAGGTCATAGTCGTTCTCCTAGCCCAACCAGTCTAGAACGGTATGCAGCAGAACAATCTCACCCCGTTTATGTCGATCGAGAAGAAATTAGCAACTTAAAGCGTCGTTTAGTGCTTGCCAATGTTATGTTTGAAGACCCAGAAATTGGTCATGTCCGTCATGATCCCGATCGTTTAGGAAAAGCTATCATGCGCTGGTATAGCCGTACCCAATAACACCATTTCTTTAAATTTGATGCTATAGCACTACAAACTTAGCTTAGGACATTGCCGATTGCTGAAACCCTTTCACCATCAACTATTGCCTAGAGCTATACACTCACTGGTTACAAATAACCAATAACCAATAACAAATGAGTTAATTGCGAGTCATTAAATACTCCTGATGAGACTTAATCGCCTCCTGATAAAGCATTTCCAATTGGGAAATATTATTTTTGAGGGTATAACGTTCTAGAACTCTCGCTCGGGCTTTTTCTCCCAAGAGTTTCGTTAATTCAGGATGTTCTTCTAAAACTGGCAATAAGGTTTTGAGTTGAGCCGTTACACGATTCGTTTTTAACACTACCCCAGCACCATCTTCTAAGACTTCTCCATCGGCACCGGCATCAGTGGCGACACAAGCAATCCCACACCCCATTCCTTCTAATAGAGATAATGATAATCCTTCTACTAAAGAGGGGAGAATAAACACATCCGCTGCCCTGAGAATTTCAATCCGTTTCTCTTCATCAGCCACAAACCCTAACCAAATTACTCCATGACGTTTGTCATAAAAAGGCTTGAGAGAACTCACTAGCGGACCATCTCCCACAATGATTAATTTAGACTCTTCTCCTAAATCGCAATGCTTCCACGCTTTTAGTAAAGACTCCACATTTTTTTCGGTAGAAACTCGCCCTTGATAGACAAATAAACGTTCCGCCCCAACGGACTCTTTAAACTCAGATTTTCCCGGAGAATATTTAGACTCATCAATACCATTGGGAATGACAGCTAAGATGTCTTCTGGAACACCAAGACGCACTAATAAATCCCGTTGTAGGCGAGAAAACACAATTACCCGATCATAATGGGCAAGGAAAGGGGCATAAAGCTGGTAAGCAAGAAAACTGGTGCTTGATTTGATATTGCGAAGTTTCTTGTCAAAAGCAGGATGAAAGGTTGCCACAAGGGGAATATTGAGAGACTGACAAATTTCTGGCAACCGAAAATCCAACGGAGAAAGCGTCAGAGACGCATGAACCAGATCAGGTTTAAGTTGTTCTAAACTTTGGCGCAGACGATTGCTTGATCCTAAGGTGGGAATGGTATAAACCTGAGACTTATAAAGACAGGGTAAAAGCACCTCTGTACAGTCTGGCCAATCTTCAGACTCAGCTTCCCCTTGGGCAAAGTGAAGAAAACTTACATCATAGCCTCGCTCAATTAAAGCATTGGTGATAGTACGACTGTAGGTAACATTTCCACAAAAAGGCGACTTTTTTCCCAGCCAAGCAATGTGCATATAACTCAAACTTAAAAGTGGACAGTGATCGACCACCATAACAGTAATCAATAACTCATAATGAATTTTCAGTTATTAACTGTTACTTGTCAATTTTTGTCTCCTGTCTGGGAAATGTACCAAGTCAAGATGCCACCAATAATCGCCGTTCCTGCTAACCCTAAGAAGACGGCTTCTAAACCAAAAATGGTTTCGGCAACACTTGCCAAGGCTAAAGGTAAACTTAAAGCAATGTTAACGGCATTATTTTGTAAACCAAACACTTTTCCTCGTTTACTTTCAGGGGTTTCTTCTTGGATGGTGGTTTGCATCGGAATCCCCACTAAAGCCCCAAAAAAGCCTAACAAGGTGGTAATGATTAAGGAGAAGGCGAGATCAGTGGTAAAGAAACCTAACCCGACTAGAGATGCTGCCATGCCAAATGATCCCCACAAGCCTAATTGTCGCCGTGAGATACTTTGTCCCCAGTTACCGAGGAATGCGGCACCGACTGCCATTCCCACGCCGCCAGCGGCTAAAATAAAGCCAAATTGGTCTGATTCTAAGTTTGGTAAGGTCTCAGCTAAACGGACGGCTAAAACGGCTAAAGCGGCAAAGATACAGAAGAGAATGACTAACTGAATCATGGCGTTACGCACCCGATGATTTTGGCGCAGATACTGGATTCCTTCCCAAATATCTTGGAAAACATGAGGTCTTTCTTCTTGGCTGTGGTCGCTTTCTGTTAGATTGAGGGGAATTAAAATTAACCCCGCGATCGCGTAGCCGCCGCCGACCACTAATTCTTTACTAAATTCCCAAGTTAAACCGATCCAATTGGCAAAGGTTTCCGTTAACTCCAATAAAGGCTCTCCCACAGCAAACCCAATAATTACCGAAGCCATCATCGTCGTCGTATAAAGAGAATTCGCCGGCAGGAGATTTTTCCGTTTAACCAATAGGGGAATTGCGGTTTGTTCAGCGGGGGCAAAAAACTGAGTCAGTGTCGAAACTAAAAAGGTAATAATTAGTAATATCCAGAAGCCCACCGGCAAATTAAACCAAGGGGATAAATCTTGGGATAAGTAAAGTAAAGCGGGAACTGACCACACCAAGAGGCCGCGCACCAGATTCGTTCCCACTAAAACCAATTTTTTCGACCAGCGATCGACATAAACCCCGGCTAACGATCCAAATAAAACCGCCGGAATGGTAAAAGCAATCATAATCGCTGATACCCAACCGCTAATTGTTTGCTCTGGGCGTTGAAAGTGACTGGCAATAATCCCAATCATCAATACCAGATAAACCTTATCCGCGAGTTGGGAGAAAATTTGACCATTCCAAAGCGTTAAAAAGCGATAATTTTTAAGAACTGGAAGAAACCCTTGAGTATTATCTTCTGACTCACTGGCTTGGGTTTGCTCAGTATTAGTAGTTGTTTCTTCTGTTGCTTTAGCTTGTTCTTGTTCTGATAGCTTCATTTTTATATGGAGAATTTATTGAATTGGCAACACCTGATTGAGCCTTAAATAAGGTATCAACTAAAGTGGCTGCTCGAATTGAGCGATGAAAATGATATTGGGTATAATTTCGTAACAATTTTTCAATGGTCTGTAAATGAGCAACCTCTCCTGTAAAACTATTCGGAAGTTGCGATTGCGATAACTGTTGTAATACCTTTAATTCTCCAACATTGAGGACATGATTGACCAATGGGGAGTGATCAATTTCGTTATGTCGAGAAATAATACCCCCTGCTTGGTAACTAAAGCCAATGCGCCATTGCGGATCCTCTTCATCCATGATCAGCGGATGTTGGCTCAGACAACAGTAGTGTAATTGGGGGGCAATCCCGGCTAAGGATAAAAGATGAAAAATGCCTTGATTGAGTAAGGAAAGTAGGGTTTCTGTCTGTTCATTGCTAGCAACATAAGCGTTTTCAATGCGGTGTAAATGTTCGCAAAACAGGGTAAATAGTTCCGTTTGCGGTTGCTCACTGAGGGCAAAACAAAGGACAATTTCTGCTAAATATTCACTAATGGCAAGTTTGCCCAGATTTTGACTCAGTTGAGAATAAGTGTGTTGGGTTTCTGCTTGTGTCAACCGATAAAGGGAAGAACGCCCTTTGACTAACAGCAGTTGGTTAACTACAAACAATTCACTACGACCGCGCAATCGAGATTGATAGTTTCGCGCTCCCCCAGCAACAGCCCGAATTAAGCCGTATTCCGGGGTGAGAATCGTCAATAGCCGATCGCGCTCTCCCATGGGCTTCCCTTTTAAGTTAATGCCCGTTGCTTGATAGGTTTGACTCATGCTGAAACAATTAAACCACAGTCTTTACCATAGCAGGGAAATCCTACCCCCCGGCATCCTCTGGAGAGCCCATTTTTTTCTGTTGTTGTAGTAAAAGTAAGCCCTGAGACGTACCGAGACGGTTAGCTCCTGCATCAATGAGCGCGATCGCGCTTTTGAGATCCCGAATCCCTCCTGAGGCTTTAATCCCCACTTGCCCCCCACTAATCTCGCGAATTAACTCCACATCGGCAACGGTTGCCCCGCCAAACCAGCCCGTATTGGTTTTAATAAAGGCAACCCCCGCATCTAAACACGCTTCCACTGCTAATTGTTTTTCCCCCTCATTTAATAATCCCGTCTCAATAATCGCCTTTACCGTTACCCCAGTTTCCTCACAAATTTGAGCAATTTCTTTATTCACCCGATTCCCATCGCCCTCTTTCAGCCAACCGAGATTAATCACCACATCTAATTCCGTTGCTCCATTTTCCACCGCTTCTTGGGCTTCATACAATTTTGTTCCTGTGGTGGTTGCCCCCGTGGGAAACCCAATCACCGTACAGACTTGTTGCAATTTTCCCTGTAAGGAGTCTCTCGCTTGTCGCACTGCCGTCGGATAGACACAAACCGCAGGAAAATTATGTTGCCACGCCTCATTGCAACATTTTTGGACATCCTCTACCGTCGCTGCAGGATTAAGCAGACTATGATCAATATACTTGGCAATTTCAATATCTCGATTAATAACCATGGGTTAACCTCTCAAATAATAATCCGTCTTTTCTTAATCCTTTCATGAATTGGCTCCCGATGAGGTATTCATCGCATCATTTCTGTCTGTGAGACGGCAAGCGCGTTTTTCCACAATCGCTAACCCTTCTTTTAAGGCGTTAAGGCGACTATTCATCCAGTGATCATCAGAAATTAAACCTGCAATGTTTAACTGTTGTAAACGGCTTTTCACTTTGCCCGTTGCCCCTGTAACGATAACTTCTCTTTGAGCATCAATTGCCTCTTGAATGGCATTTTCAATGGCAAGGGAAGACGTAACCCCTAAAATCGGCACTTCACTTAAATCAACAATTAAGACATCATAATTACTAATCGCCTTATGTTCCCGAGAAATCGCTTTTGCTACGCCAAAAATCATGGGGCCACTAAGATGAAATAATAACACCCGTCCATTGGCAGCATCTAAAATTTCTTTTTCTTCTTCATTGAGGAAAATTTGATCATCATTATCAGTAATGGCTTTCACTGACTGCGCTTCTAATTGGGAAAGGTGATCAATGGTTAAGATATTGGCGATAAAGACTCCCACTGCGACTGCCACCATTAAATCTACAAAAACCGTTAAGAAAATAACACTATAAACAATGCCTGCGGCTTTCCAAGAGATTTTATGAACTCGTTTTAAGAAACTCCAATCAATAATATTAATCCCAACTTTTAAAACAATTGCCGCTAAAACTGAAAGGGGAATTCCTGCAGTGAGTGGAGCGGCTCCGAGAACGATTATTAATAGAAATAAAGCTCTGATAATACTAGCTAAGGAAGTACGCCCCCCTGCTTGAATGTTAATAACAGTTGCTGTCGTTGCGCCCGAACCAGCAAGCCCCCCAAACAAACCACTAATTAAATTCGCAATTCCTTGCCCTCTTAATTCTTGATCTGACTTATGTTCTTTGCGCGTCAAACTATCAGAAACTAAACAAGTTAATAAACAATCAATCGACCCAACTGTGGCAAGAACCATGGCATTAACAAACATCAACCGCAAATTTTCACCGCTAAAGGTAGGTATCTGTAAAGCGGGTAACTCGCGAGAAATTTCTCCAATCGTGGAAATTGTGCGAATATCAGCATTTCCAAAAAAGATCACTGACATTAATGTCCCAATCACTAAAGCGGTTAATTGTGGCGGAATCAACCGTTTCCAAGGACTGGGATAAAAATAAATGATAGCGAAGGTAACAATTCCTAGAATCGTGTCTAAGGGACTAATATTTGTTAGTAGCGTGGGGGCATTACGAAGAACCCCAATCACTCCTCCTGAAGGAGTTTCTTGTCCCAGAAAAGGCGCAATTTGTAAAAAGATAAGAATAATGCCAATCCCTGACATGAAGCCAGAAATGACATTATAAGGCAACATGGTAATATATTTGCCTAATCGTAAAACTCCGAACAAAAATTGGAGCACCCCCGCCATCATGACAACAGTAAAGGCCATAGCGAGTCCCTGTTCAGGATGGCTAGCGGTTAATTCAGCAATGACAGCAGTAAGAATTACCGTCATGGGGCCAGTGGGTTCAGAAATGAGACTCGGGGTTCCCCCAAAGAGGGATGCAAACAAGCCCACTAAAATTGCGCCCCATAATCCTGCACTCGCCCCTGCACCAGAGGCAATTCCGAAAGCAAGTGCCATGGGAAGGGCAACCACAGCGGCAGTTAATCCCCCAAAAATATCTCCTCTCAGGTTACGAAAATGAATTTCATTAAATAGAGTCATAACGAAGAAATTAAAAAATTAACGGAATAAGAACACTGGAACATGACTGCTACGAAGCACCTGGGCAGTGGTACTGCCCATAACGAGGTTACGAATGCGACCGCAAGGGCATTAATATAGCCAACTATCACAGAACGGGGTGGCTGCTAATAAGTATTCCAGACCATGATCTTGGACCAAATCTACCATTAATAGAGCCATTGCCCCAGTGGCTGCCGAAATTGCTCCCGGTCTCCCCCCTAAAATTGCGGTAACAACAGCAATGATAAAAGAGGCATAGAGTCCCACTTTTGGATCCACCCCTGCAATAATCGAGAACGCGATCGCCTCTGGAATTAAAGCCAGCCCCACGACAATTCCCGCTAAAATATCAGCCCTCACATTCGAGAACCATTCCCGTTCCAGGGCTTTTGTATTCAAATAAGTTCTCCTATTTCGCGCTATTTGTAAATTTTCTCTGCTTTTTGGTGGGAGGCTTCCGCTTGTAATTCCTCTACCACATCCCAAGCCACTGCACATTCAGGAGAAGTATCCCCTTGGCTTTGACAGACTTCTCGGGCTTTCGCCACAGCATTTTTAATTTCTTCAGCTAAAACCTTCTCTTTTGGTTTTTCCACAAAATCACCTTTGTGTAGAATATCCGAGGTCGAAATTAATCCTAATAGTTCATGTTGAATCACAGGAGCATGATGAATATTAAGTTGACTAAATAAACGAGCCACATATTCTACCCCTAAATCAGGGTTAACCACCACACAAGGCTTTGTCATTACCTCATACACTCTCATCTGTTGGGGATCTTTCCCATACGCTGCCACTTGCTTCACAATATCGGTTTCAGTAATAATCCCATAAGCATCATCCTCTCGCCGACGATCCACAATTAAACAACGGATATTGTTATCCCTCATCAGTTGCACAGCTTCAGAAATCGTTGCTGACCCTTTAATTTTCATCACATCTTGGGTCATAATTTCCTTGGCTTTCATTAACATTATGCTTATCTCCTCTACACCTAAGTTGGTATTAATTATTGCTATTTTAAGTTACAATTGTACTAATCGTTAAGCAGCTCTTAGTAATTGATCAAGATTACTCTCGGTTTTTAGTTAATTTTAATTGCGTTCCTTGCTCATTCCAATGCACTTGGTCAAATATATGGTAAAGAATACATAAGCCGCGACCACCTTCTGATTCATGGTGTGGCAGGAAGCTGTCGGGGTCATCTTGACAGCCGCAATAACTGGGCATAAATCCAGCCCCCTTATCGGTAATTACCCATGTACATTTGGTGGGCTCCATGACATACTCAACGATAATAGTTTTACAGGGATCAAGTCGATTTCCGTGTTTTGCCGCATTAACCAAAGCCTCCTGTAATCCGAGTCTGATTTCTAGTTGCCACTCTGGGGGGACTTTTGCCACTAGAAGATCGAGGATCGGGCTTAGATAAAGTGTAGAAACAAAACTCACTGTCCCCCAGTTACATTTTGTTGGACGGGGTGATAATGCAATCACGGGCTTTTACCTCACTTTCTTGGGGATCGTGAATTAAACGATTATCTGGTTTTAAAATTTGTAAAATAGCTGAAAATCCCTATTCCAGTTACTTTTAGCGGGTCGCTGTTTAGAAATTTTCTCTTTTATTATATCAGAAAATTGAAAAGGGGGAAATTCCCCATTTTTTCTCAATGGGAAATGCGTAAGTCCTAGAATGATCAAAATAGAGTTGGCTGAAAAATCCTCCTTCACTCAAGGCTTGCTCAATTGTGACCATAAAAAAGGCTGGATTGATTGTGGCAAAACCCAGCCTAGCTTTTTTTTAATCTTCGTGATCTTCAAAAGGATCATTTAATTCTGTAGAAGGGGGACCAAAAGACAAATAGAGAGAATACGCTGTTACTGCCAAAACCAACGCCCCAATTGAAATACTTAAAATTGTTGCAGATTCCATAGTGATAAAATTAAAAATGATTTCTATTTATTTACAATTTTACACATTTCTGAGCAATCTGCCCAAGATAGCAATCCTAAATCAGTTGTAAATTTTTACCTAGATCCGCCCTTTAATTCCCCTGCGGGGGGATAGAAACCTACAACTACTTTTTACAAATGAGATCATATTGCTATATTCCCTACTAGCGATTGAAATAAGCCTCCATGACCTCTCTCACCATGGGGCCGGCAACTGAACCACCACCGCCACCAGAATGTTCCGCAAAGGCAACTACCACAATTTCAGGATTTTCATTAGGCGCGTAGCCCCCAAACCAAGCATGATTTTCTCTGGGAGGGGCTTCTGCTGTCCCACTCTTTCCTGATGCTGGGGGGAACGTTGACACATTCAAAACAGTTCCCGTGCCAGAGGTAACCACTCGTTGTAGTCCTTGGCGTAAGGTGCTAATGGTACTATCTTGGAGATTCATCGGGACTCTCCATTGGCTGGGATTTTCATCGTCAGTTTTAAGGAGATGAGGATTCACTCGATACCCGCCATTAGCAGGAACGGCAAACATCACCGCGACTTGTAAAGGGGTAGCTAGCGTAAATCCCTGTCCAATGGACATATTAACCGTGTCTCCTTCTGACCAACTGGTATTAAACCGCTCTTGTTTCCACTCGTTATCTGCAATTAAACCCGCAGTTTCTTCAGGCAGTTCAAGGGTGGTTTTCTGACCAAAGCCATAGCGTCTCGCCCAATCAATTAGGGTTTCACCCCCAACCCCTTGTCCCACTTGTCCAAAGAAGGTATTACTACTCCATGCTAAAGCCCCAGCATAGCCTAGAGGACCAAATCCTGCCCGATTCCAGGACCAAACTCGCACCCCTGAGACATTGAGATAGGCAGAGGTATTCAGAACAGTATTCGGAGGATACTTCCCAGATTCCATGCCCGCAGTCGCCGTAACAATCTTAAACGTAGAGGCTGGGGGAAAGCCCCGTAAAGCCCGATTCACAAAAGGATTATCTTTTCCTTGTAATTCCTGCCACGTTTCTGATGTAATATTCTCAGAAAAAATATTCGGATCAAAGGTAGGACGACTTGCCAAAGCTAAAACTTCCCCAGTATTAGGTTCTAGAGCTACAATAGCCCCAATTTGATTCCCCAACGCTTCTTCGGCAGCTTTTTGCAATTCAATATCTAACGTTAATGTGATATTGCCCCCAGCCTTTGCTTCTTTTTCCCCTAAAATCTGAATAACGCGCCCTGCGCCATTCACTTCTACTTGCTGACCGCCCCATTCTCCTCTTAGCTGTTCTTCAAACGCAGCTTCTGCCCCCATCCGCCCAATAAGGTCTCCTAGGCGATACTTCTCACTGCGTTCCTCTAACTCCTCTTGCGTAATTTCTCCGGTGTAGCCTAAGACGTGAGCCCCTGTAGAACCATAAGGATAATCTCGCACTGGTTCAATCTCTAATTCCACCCCACTGAGTTCATAATTATATTCCTCAATGGCTGTTACCTGTTCCGGGGTTAACCCTCTAGCAATACGCACCAGTTCGGGAGAATCCACAGGAACATCTTCCACACGACTGGTCATTTCTTCGACAGAAATATTGAGAATTTCTGACAAGCGATGAACTGTCGTTTCCCAATTCGGTTCCGCTTGGGCTAGGGGCCACAGGAACGCAGAATAAGAGAGACGACTATCCGCGATGATGTTGCCGTTGCGATCTAGTAAGTTGCCTCGTACAGGGGGCTTAGGCAGAATCCGAATCCGATTTTCTTCGGCTAATTCCCGATTCCGTTCCCCCTGCACTAATTGCAGATGACCTAATCGCGCCCCCATTCCCCCCAATAAAATGGCAGTAACTAGCAGAAATAAAACCGCAGGACGAAGCTGTTGTCCGACGGTACGAGATTGTCTTTTCTTACCGCCGACATAGCCGTTCTTTCGCTTTGCGTTTTCTTGGGAGGGAACACTGGTTGTCATTGTTATAGAGGTTGTAAGTCGGGATAAGTCGCTAAGAGATCATCATTGGATAGCGTATCCCCTTCTGCTTGAGGCGTCCAGATCAGTTCTATTGCTAACAGAGTATCACTGCTGGCACTTCCTAATTGACGTAACGCTTGACGCACGTTGTCAGCATTTTTGACATCAGGAAGCTCTGATTTCCCTTGAACCCCAGCTAAAATCGTGACCACAATGTATTCTGAAGGAGCTTCAGCAGTGGCAGTTTCTCCTTGACTGCGACGGAATTGGCCTTCCACGTTAGACAGGGTTTCTTCACTGTATTTACTGCGTTCAGAAAGGGCGAGACGATTAAATTCGGCTTCTGCTTGTTCTAAACGGGCAACATTGGATTCACTTTTGGCATAAACCCAATATTCGGGATGACGTAAGAGGGCAAGGGTTCCTTCTTGTAAGACTCTAGCGCGACCGCTTGCTGTACCGGTGTCCGCCTTTTGAGCCAAATCATTAAGTTCTTTTTGCAGTTCCTTAGCATCGGCGAGTAATCCCACTTGCAATTTACTCACGGTTACTTTGGGATTAGTGGTGGCAACGCCTCCATCACCACCGCCACCAAAGCCAGCATTTCGGAAGCTGCGGACTAAGAAGTTGGCAACGGCAAAGAAAATGAGAATGGTGAAGATACTCCCAAAGCCGCCGCCAAAGCCAAAGAAGGGAAGGAGAAACGGCAAGCCAAAGCCGCCGCCAAAGCCGCCGCCGCGAGAGCCACCACCGCTAGAAGGCCCACTTGGGCTGCTAGGACGACTGAAGCCACCGCCGCCAATGCGTCCGCCACCGCGACGGGCAAGTAAAGCCTCTGATTCAATCCCGTTTTCCAAGGCAGCTTTCTTTATGCCGTCAGTGCGTTCGCCACTACGGGCAGCTAAGGCGCTGCTAACATTGGTAAAGACAAAGGTTAAGGCGAGGGCGACTAAAGCCACTGATTTGAAAAAGCGTTTCCAAGAGATGTTGCGAAACATAAGACAATTTTTGTTTACTCTTTTTTTACTATCTATTTCAATGATGGTGAATTTTTAAAAGAACCACCACCCACAATGGTTACAATTTCAAGTTGGTCATTTTCTTTGACTAATGTTTCTTGCCAATGCTGGCGATGGAGAATTTCGCCGTTGTATTCGATCGCGACTAGGCGCGGGTTATAGTTAAATTTGGTGATAACATCGCTAATGGGGGTTTGAGCGGGACAAGTTACTGTCTCGCCGTTGATGGTGAGGGTAATGGCATCATTGGACATAGCGAATTAGGGTTTCGGTTGCTTTTTGTGGGTCTGGGGCTGCCATGATCGCGCGAACCACAGCAACACCATGGGCTTGGGCTTGCATCACGTTTTTCACATTATCAGCGTTGATTCCGCCAATGGCAAACCAAGGAATCGGAGAATGTTTAGCCGCGTATTGTACATAATCCAGTCCTGCTGGTTTTTTCCCGGGTTTGGTTGGGGTTTGATACACGGGGCCAACCCCAATATAGTCGGCTCCTTCTTTAATAGCATTTTCCATTTCATGGGGGTTTGTGGTGGAACGACCAATGATTTTGTTTGCCCCTAGAATGTTACGGGCGGTGGCAATCGGGAGGTCTTGTTGTCCTAAGTGTACCCCATCAGCGTTGACAGCAAGAGCAAGATCAGCGCGATCGTTCATTAAAAATAGGGCATTATATTGATGGCAAAGCTCACAGAGTTTTTTTCCTTCGCTAATTTGAATATTATCATCGGCTTCTTTATTGCGATACTGTACCAGTGGCAATCCGCCTTTGAGAGCGGCTTCGACAATGGCATAAAGATTGTCTGTGGAGGAAGTTACCAAATAAAGCCGCGCTGCTTGCAGTTTTTCTTGGGGAGAGGCAGCAAAGAGATGAGTTTCGAGAGTATAAATTTGATAGCGCATCTGCTTGCATTGGCTTCCCATTTGGGGATGGTACAGTTTGCCATATTCTTCTAACACGCGCAGGGCTTCTTGGGTACGGGCGAGGTTAATGTGTAAGATTTGTTGCGGGCTGTTGCGAGTTTCTTCTTGGGGATGGGTGAGGGTTGTGCCACAATCTTGGGGCGTATTTCTAGCGTTTCGCAGTTCTTCTGTATGCCAATTGGCAAGGGTTTGACGGATTTGTTTACAAGTTTGCGCTAAAGTGGGATTATCGATGGCGAAACGACACCACTCTTCGATAATGCGGATACCTTCCCGAGCGCGATCGAGATTTGCATCTAAAATACGGTAAATGGCGGCTGTTTCTGAAGTTAGAGGGGTCATAGTTTTGATCTAGCAATAATCGCGGTTTCAGACAAAATTTTACCCGAACCTACAAATAACGAATAACAAGTTTAAAGAAAATGGTAAGGGGGAAGGGGATCACTAACCTCGATTTCCCATGTTTTTAATTCTTGTTTCCATTTTTGGATTTGTTCTGAAAAAGTTGATAATTTAGTAGAATCGAGGAGGAGATAAAATCGTTCTGTTCCCTCTTTCGGTTCTCCTTGTATTAATTGCGGATAAGTTTTGGTTATTTCCGCTTGGAATTGTTTTAAGGCTTTCTGTTGCTGATTTTGATAAGCGGTTTGCTCTTGATAACTTTGTTTTTTTGCTTTTAAGTAGTTGCTTCCTTTCGTGGCTTTAGTCGTATCTTTGTCTGGCGAAAAAGGAATCGGGGTTAGTTTTAGGGTGAGTTCGACTTTGCCTGCGATTTGCTGTAATTGCTGGGAGTATTTTTCCTGATTCGTGGCTAAATGTTGCTTTAAGTCTTCTGTTTGCTTAAAATAAGTCCCAAATCGTAAGGGTAAGACAGTTGTCGAACGGAAAATTTCGCAGATAACCCAGTCATGGTGAATCACTGCTTGCACCAGTTTTTCATCATCAGCTTCTAACTCTTCTTGGGGGAGTCCGATTTCCACAACTGCCGCGATCGCGCCTTTTTCTATTATCTCTAAATTTCCCATAAATCCTTGTGGCAAGGAGATACTCGAAGTATTAGAATAATATAGGCAATAGGTATATAGCATAGGATTGGCTTCAATGGTTAGCGTCTATCATTATTAGGGGAATTCGCTATTTTATCAGGAAAAACACTTAAGAATTCAATGATAAAAAATAATGAGCAAATTTTAATTTTCTTATCATTAATTCCTAAAAAATATAACTCAAAGCATTGACAAGAAATGCGAATTAGAATATAATTATGCCTAATCAAAACTGTGATTACTTTTTGATTGCGTTGTTAGGAATACTACTGAGGAAAAATTATGGCTGTTGAAAAAACAAACTCTTCTTCCAGCTTAGGAGAAGTCGTTGATCGGATTTTAGATAAAGGTGTTGTCGTCGATTTGTGGGTAAGGGTTTCCTTAGTGGGAATTGAATTACTCGCAGTCGAAGCTCGGGTGGTTGTTGCATCAGTAGAAACATATCTCAAGTATGCAGAAGCTGTTGGCTTAACTTCCTCCGCTGCTGTTCCCGCAGAATAGATTGGAATGACATCAAGTAGGGGCGCGATCGCGCGTCTCTACCCCTCACTATTATACTGTTATAGGAGATTCAAGCCATGGCATCTTTACAAGAAAGTTGGCAACAACAAGCCCAACAACGTCAGCAAGAAATTCGTGAGCGTCAAGCCACAATTAGAGAAGCTCGTTCCAGCATCCAAGAAAATTTACAACTGCAGCATCAAACGCGACTCACCGAAACTGAGCAGTTACAAGCCCAATTAGGAGAATTTCGAGTCAATTTAGCCCAAAATACCGCCAATTTTCTCCAAGGAACAAAAGCCCATCGCGAACAAGCCGCCAAACAACTCGAAGAATATCTCGCCTCTTTTATCGCAGATTTAACCAGCACTACCGCTGAGTATCTGCAACAAACCAACAAACAACGAAAGGCGATGGCTGAGGCGTTAAGACGTGAATTAGCCCAGTTTCAGGAACTCTTAGCCCAAGACACGATTCAGCTTTTGCAGGAGTTAACAGCAACCCGAGACACCATGGCAACCGAATTAAGAAACAGTTTAAGCCAATTTCACCAAGATTTAGAAACCAGTATGGCAAATTGGCGCAGTGCGACGCAAGCGGAACAAAAACAACTTGCAGAGCAATTACGAGCAGACTTAAGTCAGTTTTATCAAAACTTGATCACGGAAGTGGAAACTTCATTGACAGAGTTAGAAAATACTCGCACTGCTGATGCTAAAAAACAGCGAGAAGCCTTAGCCAATTTGCATCGACAATTGATAGCCTATGTTTGGGGAGAAGCTAGTGCTTCACCAGCAGTTGAAGACGATAATAGTCCCTTTGTGGCTGACTTTTAAGGCAAGGTAAATTATGGCTACAGTTTTACAGGCGCGTCCCAAAGGCTTTGTTTCCACACCAACCATCGAGCGTATTAGCCATCGGGCTTGGCGTTATTTACAGTCAGGGTTTTCCATTCATTTACGCGGTCCGGCCGGAACCGGGAAAACCACCCTCGCTATGCACTTAGCAGACTTGCTCAATCGCCCGATTATGTTGTTATATGGGGATGATGATTTTAACAGTACCGATTTGATTGGGAGTAATACCGGCTACACCCGAAAAAAGGTGGTCGATAATTATATCCATAGTGTGCTTAAAGAAGAAGATGAGTTACGCCAACAGTGGGTGGATTCTCGTTTAACGATGGCGTGTCGAGAAGGGTTTACCCTTGTGTATGATGAGTTTAACCGTTCCCCTCCAGAGGTGAATAATGTTCTCCTCTCGGCGTTGGAAGAAAAATTATTGGTGCTTCCTCCCGATAGTCATCGTTCGGAATATGTGCGGGTGAGTCCTAACTTTCGAGCCATCTTTACTTCTAACCCTGAGGAGTATTGGGGAGTGCACGGAACCCAAGATGCCCTGCTCGATCGCGTTGTCACCATTAATATCCCTGAACCCGATTTAGAAACCCAACAGGAAATTATTGCCCAGAAAGTCGGAATTAACAAAGACGATGGCGAGTTTATTGTTAATTTAGTGAGAGAGTTTCGCGATCGCGCTGAGATTGAAAATTCGTCAGGATTGCGTTCTTGTTTAATGATTGCCCAAGTCTGTTATCAACATGAAATCCCTGCTTCTTCCCAAGATGAAGACTTCCGAGATATTTGTTATGATGTCCTCTCATCTCGCTGCCCCCTTTCCCCAAAAGACGCAGCTACCCTATTAGACCAAGTTTTAGAAAATTCTAGCAATCTGGTTGTAGCAGAGGAAGAAGAGAATGTACCATCGGTAATCACAGAACACGACAGTGCAAGCCAAGGCAATAACGTCCCCCAATGGCTTAATCGTAGATTTGGTAATACCAATGACAACTCATAATCATCCCACTGTCGCTCACAGGGCAATAAAAACTCGTGGTTAATCCTAACAGCAATCAGCCCAAGTCTTACCAATCAAAAGGAATCACCAATAGCACTCAATCCTCTAGCCTCGCCGATATTTTAGAACGGGTTTTGGATAAAGGGATTGTCATCGCAGGGGATATCAGTGTCTCCGTTGGTTCCACTGAATTATTAACCATTCGCATTCGGTTGTTAGTTTCCTCTGTGGATAAAGCCAAAGAATTAGGCATTAATTGGTGGGAAGGAGATCCCTACTTATCGAGCCAAGCTCAGGCGTTACAAGAAGAAAATCAAACCTTACAAGAGCGACTAGAGGCAATGGAAGCAGAAGTAAAACGCTTAAAAGGCGAAGAAACCTCTAATCAGTCTGTATTCAACGAATCGGAAACTCAATCGAGCGAGGAAAGCTAATGACACCACCGCGCACCTTTAGACAAATTACTACCCCTAGAGAAATCCCTCAAAACCGTTATCTAAAATCCCTAAATGGCTTACCTTATCGGAAACAAGGCACTTCTCTAAAACAAGCTCCCTATACTACTCGCGAACCCCAACGCACGCCTATTACTGAAAAAAACAATTTAACTGCTACAACTTACCGCCATGTCTTTAAAATGAAAAGAGTACCGAAACGTATCCGACTACAAATTGCCCAAATTAAACAAACTAAGATTTTAGAGTAATCCCATGACTAAACAATCCCAATATATTTCCTCGGAAAAGTATCGCCAAATGCTGGTTCGTGATGGGGAGCGTCGTTTTCAGCAGTGGCATACCAATTACTTAAATTATCAAAAGAAGTATCTCCAAGAACTCTCAAAAAAGGGTTAACTCCTAATTAAAGTGTCAGAAGAAGAAGAACAGAATCTCAGCCAAGTCAATCTCAACCCCTCCACTTCTAATCGAGAGGCGGGGTTAGCCCCTTTATTATTAACCGTTACCGAATTAGTGCGTCAGCTAATGGAAGCCCAAGTTATTCGGCGCATGGATGCTGGCGTATTAACCGAAGAAGAGCTCGATCGCGCGGGAGAAAGTTTACAACGATTAGAGCAGGAAATCCTCCGTTTATGTGACATTTTTGAGATCGATCCTGCGGATTTAAATGTGGATTTAGGGGAATTAGGAACCTTAATGCCAAAAGAAGGCGGCTACTATCCTGGAGAAAAATCTAATGACCCGTCAATTTTAGAACTGCTTGATCGGATTCTTCATACAGGAGTGGTTATTGATGGCAATGTCGATTTAGGAATTGCCCAGTTAAGTTTAATTCAAGCGCGACTGCATCTCGTTTTAACCTCACAATATTCTCAGTAATTAGGGTCTGCTGAAAAAGTCCAATTGTTGTTATTTGTTATT
>CAZTXK010000004.1:0-24358 GCA_964617275.1 uncultured Dactylococcopsis sp.
GGCTCAGGCTGTGGCTGAGGTTGTGGCTGTGGCTCGGGTTGAGAAGCAGCACTTCCCCCATCATTAGCTTGAGAGGAGCTAGCAGAAGGTTCCTCAGGTTTCGGTTCAGGCTCAGGTTGTGGCTCAGGTTTCGGTTTTGGCTTGGGTTTTTCTAAAACAATTAGCTCGATCGGTTCCTCTTCCTCTTCAGAAGATGGTTCTGGTTCAGCTTTCCACTCAATAAAGCTCAGACCTCCGTGAAGAAGGATAGAACCAATAATACTCCATAATAGTAAACGCTGGCGCGATCGCTGCTGTTGAAAACGTTTCTCAGCCGAAAACTGGGACAGAGCCATAGCCTTTGCTTATTAATAATCTCTTTTAATAACTTGATATAGTTTAAAAGAACAAATAGTTAAAGTCAACCAAGCTGCTATTGCCACCATTCTCATGTTAAAGCCAGACTATAACTCTAAAACACTAGGCTTAGAGGTATTATGAGTGTAAAACTTTTCAAAATCAGGACTTGCATTTTAATTGAAATTTGCTTAGGATTTTATTGGTTAGTTGCAAACGATTCTAATTAATTAGCTAGCAGTTATCTGAAATAACACTCATGGAAATCAATAACTTTCTGACGGCTGGGGGAGTTGTCGCCTATCCCTTACTGGGTTTCTCGATTCTTTCTCTGGCTTTAATTATCGAGCGATTAGTCTTTTGGCTTCGGATTAACCGTCGTCAGCCACGGTTGGTACGAGAGATTTTGCGTGTCTATCAAGAGGATCCACATTTAGCACTGCAGCGTCTTCGCAATCATGGGGAATTACCCATTGCTCGTATTTTTCTGGAGGCGTTGGAACTAGAAGAACCAACGCCAGAAGAGTTTCGTATCGCCTTAGAAAGTGGATCTCAAGCTGAGATTCCGAATTTAAAGCGAGCTTCTACGGTGTTTGAAACCATCATTAGTATCTCTCCTCTGTTGGGATTATTAGGAACAATTTTAGGACTAATTACTGCTTTTTCTAATTTACAAATTGGGGAAGTTGGAGGTGAAAGCACAACCGCTGTTACAGGCGGAATTAGTGAAGCACTTGTTTCGACGGTAATGGGGTTAGTGGTTGCTATTTTTACTCTGTTATTCGCTAACTTATTCCGAGGTTTTTACCAACGACAATTAGCTTTGATTCAAGAATATGGGGGTCAATTAGAACTCCTTTATCGTCGTCGTTATGAAAGAGGAAAAAATTCCACTTATGCGAATTCCTGATCAATCAGAAAATAAGTTAGAAATTAATATTGTGCCGATGATTGATGTTATTTTCTCAATCTTGGCTTTCTTTATTATTTCTACGTTATTCTTAACGCAATCCCAAGGGCTGCCTGTGGATTTACCGCAAGCTAGCAATACCCAACAGCAAACCAAAACCGAGATTACTGTTACCATTCAAGAAGATGGAAAAATTGCTTTTAATGAAGAAGAAGTCTCTTTAGAAGAATTGATAACCAACGTTAAACAAGCTGCTGCTAATAGCCAGGAAACAATTGTGATTATGAAAGCGGATGAGGCAGTGTCTCATGGCGAAGTGGTCACGGTAATGGATAATTTACGGGGAATAGAAGGCGTTAAACTCGCGATCGCGACTACAAAACCTTCAGAATAAAATTATTTGAAAATTTAAGGCTTGGTTTTAACCCTTTTTCTGTCTTCTAGCGCGATCGAGGAGTTTGAGTTTCCTTTTGTGCAAATTATTGCTATCTATTGCATTAAAAGCGCGATTCTGTGTCATTAGCTTGAGGAAATATTTGAAATGAGAAAACACAAAAGATTATCAATCAAACCGTCCCTATTGTATGCTCTTATATGGGGGTTGCCATTAACGTTGTTGACAACTCTCATGTCACCCTCTCTTAGTTGGGCGCAAGAGAAACCCCCTTCTCTCAATGAGGGAATTGAAGCCTATAACGAAGGAGATTATGAAGCAGCCCTAAAAGCGTTTAATCAAGTCATTGCTGAAAATGGAGAGTTAGCAAGAGCTTATTATTTGCGAGGAGTAAGTTATTTACAACTGGGAGAATTAGAAAAAGCCATTGCTGATTATACAAAAGTCATTGAACTTAATCCTGAAAATGGAGAGGCTTACTCGGATCGCGGAATTGCCCATACTCAACTAGGGCATTATGAACAAGCCATTGCTGACTACGATCGCGCTTTAGAACTCAATCCTGAACAAGAAAGGATTTATTTGAATCGGGGGATCGCTCACACGGAACAAGAGAATTTAGAACAGGCGATCGCGGATTATACCCAAGCCATTGAGTTAAATTCCAATTTAGCAGATGCCTATGCTAATCGGGGAGTGGTTCATCACATGAACGGGGATCAAGAAAGCGCGATCGCGGATTTAGAGATGGCAGCAGAAATTTACCAAAAACAAGGAAAAGAGTCTCTTTATCAAGAAGTTCAAAAGCGGATTCAAAAACTAAAATCACGCAGAAATTGACGATCAACTGCTCGAATTATTCTTACATTGATTTGGCTTCAGTTAGCTGATTTAATACCGCATTGACAAAAAGTTCTGCACTAATAACGCCGCCATTGAACCAAATATCATCCCCTAAAGAATAAACGCGATTTTTCTGAACAAAGGGTAATTTTTCCCATAAAGGGTGATCCATAATATTTGCGGCGGCTTGTTGACTAGCTACCCCATAAATAAAGTTAACATCCGCTTTGATATTGGTTAAGGTTTCAATATTCACCCAATTAAAACCAAATTGATTGGGGCTTCCGTCCCAACCATTTTCTAATCCGATCGCGCTTAAAAGTTGCATCGGTAGTGATTCATCAGTAAATAAACGAATGGGCGACGCATCAGGAACAAATAGAGCTAAAACAATTGGGCGTTCACTAATCGGGTGATTGCTTAAGGTTTTTCTGGCTTCAGTTAAAGTTGTTTCCAAACCTTGCAGTTTTTTCTCGCCTTCTTCTTGATGATCCGTTAAAGTTGCCATTTCTCGGAACACTTGTTTGAGGCGCGTGAGTTCACTCCCTTGATCAGAATAGAGTTGAAATAAGCGAGTGGAGGCGATACTTTCTAATGCGGATAAAATGTTTTGATGGCGAAAGCGAACGCCTAAAATTAAATCAGGTTGTAACTGCGCGATCGCCTCTAAATTCGGTTCTTGTCTTGTTCCTACATCTTGAGTTGTTTCTGCTAGGGATAAGGGAATATTGACATATTCATGGTAGCCCTTGATATCCGCGACTCCCACAGGCTGTATTCCCAAAGCCAATAAATTTTCAACAAATAACCACTCTAGGGCAATGATACGACGCGAGGGCTTCTGTTGCTGATTAGAGGAGGAGTTAGGTTGACAAGCACTGACCCAGATTAGTGTGCCTAGGGCTAAAAAAAATTCCCGTCGCTTCAATTGGAAAGTCATTTTCAAGTGGCAATAAAGAAACAGTGTCAATCATCTCATTAAAGATTATTATTTGCAACTAGGCAAGAAACCCTGAAGCGTATCTAATAATATTACAGTTGATTTCCCCCTTTGCCTCCTAGAGGGTTAGGGAGTTGCCCTACGGTTCGGCTTCCAGCCTTCGGAATGTAGCGCCAATTGTCCAAACTGGTATGAGATCATTAAATGCTTGACAAAAGTTATAAGTTATTTTACGCTGATTAACTTAGCAATTGCTAATCTTTATTAGTAATTTGCCAAAAAAAGAGTTGCCTTGAGCAACCCTTAAAACATCTTTGTAAGAAAAAAGTACCTATGAAATATCCTAACGCATTAATAAGCCTTGGCTTAGGGACTGTTGTTTCTGTTCTTAGTGCTGAAGTTGCCCATGCCCAAGTGATACAGATAACTGATGTTGACTTGAGTACAACGTCTCAAGGAAGCACTCTTATTCTGAAAACCGGTGGCTCAAATCAGCCCGAACAATTTCAAACTCGCTATGGCAATACCATTGCCGTCGATTTGATCAATACTCAGCTTAATCTCCCGCAAGGAGAAAGTTTTAAACAAGAGAATCCTCTCCCTGGGATTGCCTCAATTCAAGTGACCCAACGTTACGCCAATAGTGTTCGTGTCACCATTACGGGAGAAACAGAGATTCCCGAAGTTGCTGTCTCTAGTGAGAAGGGGCAATTGGTAGTGGGATTAGATGAAACCCCGGCAACTGCTTCTACCCCCTCGCAGCCTGCGGAAAGCCCTTCTCCTGAAGCTGAAGCCGGTGAGGAAGACGTAATTGAGTTAGTGGTAACAGCAACGCGGACTGAAGAAGAAGAACAAAAGGTGCCGCGATCGGTTACCGTCATTGATCGCGAAGAAATTCAACAACAGGCAAATCTTTCTCGAAACTTAAACGATATTTTAGGAAAAACTGTTCCAGGGTTTTCTCCTTCTACTCAAACCAATAGCATTTTTGGACAAACCTTAAGAGGGCGCAATCCCTCAGTTTTAATTGATGGTGTGCCTCAAAGTACCAATCGCAATGCCCAGCGTGATTTACGCACCATTGATCCTGAAGCCATTGAACGCATCGAAATTGTCAAAGGGCCCAGTGCCATTTATGGAGATGGGGCAACCGGTGGAGTGATTAATATTATTACCCGTAAGCCCACTGATGAAGTAGTATCCCAAGCGAAGGTAGGAATTAATAGTTCTTTGACGCAAGTTGATGACAGCATTGGGTTTGATACGCAGTATTCCCTTTCTGGCAGTAGTAATCAACTTGATTATGTGCTGAGTGGGTCATTTAATAGTACCGGCGCGTTTTTTGACGCTGACGGCGATCGCATTCCCCCTGATCCCCAAAACCAAGGCGGTGTTTCCGAAACTGACACCTTCAACATTTTAGGAAAAGTGGGCATCGATTTTGATGATGAGCAGCGCTTACAACTGAGTATTAATCACTTTAATGATCAACAAGATACTGATTTTACTCGCGTTACCAGCCCCAGTGGCGATAAAGCTGAAGCCCGTGACGGATTAGAATTACCTGAACAACCTGAAACCGAAAACACTGTGATCAATCTTAGCTATAGCCACGAAAATTTATTTCTGGATAGCAAGGTTGACGCACAACTCTATTATCGAGATTACTTGACTCGCTTTTCTCCCTTCGATTTACGTTTTCCTTCTTTTGGCAATAATGTCGCCCAATCTCGGGTGGACTCGGAAAAATTTGGGGGACGCTTAGACATTGATACTCCCCTCTCTGAAGATAAAAGCCTCAGTGTATTATGGGGGCTTGATTTTGTGGATGAAGACACTTCCCAACCGGCTGATTTATTTGATACAGGGATATTTGCCAGCAGTAACGGCTTACGGTTTGTGAAAACAGGAGAGGGAATTCTCTCCCCACCTACCCAACAGAATAATCTGGGATTATTTGCCCAGTTAACTTGGGAACCGAGCGAACAATGGGTGATTAATGGGGGAATTCGTTATGAAAACATTGGGGTAGATATTGATGACTTTACGACTCTTGCGGGTAATAATGTCATTGGCGGTGAATTGGACTACGATGAAACCCTATTTAATTTGGGAGTGGTTCATGCCCTATCTGATGAATTTAATGTTTTTGCCAATTTTGCCCAAGGTTTTTCCGTAGCAGATGTTCCTCGCGCTGTTCGCACAGCACCTAATGGCAGTCGCATTGAAGACTTAAATCCTGAGGCGCAAACAGTAGATAACTATGAAATCGGCGTTCGTGGCGATTGGGGCAATGTGCAAAGCAGCTTATCGGCATTTTATAACTACTCCGAACTAGGAACGACTTTTGGTCAAGATTTAGACATTATTCGCGCCCCCAAACGGATTTATGGGTTGGAAGCTTCTGTGGACTCCCAAGTTTCGGATAATTGGAATCTAGGAGGTTCTTTAACTTGGTTAGGAGGAGAAAATGACGGTGATGATGATGGGGATATTGATGATGCACTTCCCAACACTGAAATTCCCCCAGTGAAGTTAACCGCGTATGTGGAAAATCAAACCACCTCGGCATGGCGAAATCGCTTACAAGCTCTATTTTCTGGAAGTCGTGATCCAGAGTGTGCGGCTTTTGGTTGTACAGAAGTGGATAGCTATGTGACAATTGACTGGATTAGTACCATTGAGTTAGGTACAGGAGAAATTAAAATTGCTGCCGAAAATCTTTTCAATGAGGAATATTTCCCCATTGTGTCTCAAGTTAATAATAATTCTCGTCGGGCAGCAGCGCGAGGAACTCGACTCAGTATTAATTATTCCTTGAGTTGGTAATTCAGAGAACGTTGGGATTTGATCTGAATTTGTGTTTCGTAATTCAATTAAATCCCCAACATTGAGAGCAGTTATGAGGGGGACATCGAAGCCATTAGAGAACTGGCAACAGCCTCTCAGTCTGCTTTTCCTACAAAATTTATTGTTGTCAAACAGTATGAAGTTAAAAACTTAAGGTCAACTTTCACTAAGTATAGTAGTAGAAATTCCCCCAGAAAGTAGAACAATAAAATTTTAATCATGGAACAAAACAAAGAACAATTAACACTGAAATCATCTTCTGAAATATTTACTTATACTGACCCACAGTATGAGAAAAAAGTCTCATTTCGACCCGTCTTTTACGAGAGAGATGTTGAACGGATTTATCACTGGATGCACCAAAAGCACTTAATTCCTTTTTGGCGATTAAATGTTTCCTTTGACCAATTCCAAGAATATTTAAAAAAATCTATTGATGCCGATCATAAAGATCTGTTTATTATCAGTGTCGATGATGAACCGATTTGTTATCTCATTATTTACCAAGTTGCAAAGGACAATATTCGTCATTACTATCCCTACCAAGAATCCGATCGAGGAGGGCATATTGCCATTGGAGATAAAGATTATTTAAAGAGAGAATACATCTTTTCTATCTTAAGAGGTGCTTGCTCTTTAGTTTTTAACCAATACAATACAGAACGAATTATTGTTGAACCAGATTCTAAGAATAAAATTATTATTCCAACTCAAGAACAGTGTGGATTTGATACTTACGGAAAGGTTAAACTTCCTCACAAAAGAGCAACGCTAATGATTTTAGAAAGACAAAAGTTCTTTGAGGTTTTATCGAATCTATAGCAATATAATCTCATTTGTAAAAAGTAGCCTAGCTTCTGAAAGCCTTGTCATTTATGGCATATAAAAGATTTTATCTCCCCAATCTTAACTGATGATCTTGATAACTGTTGCCTATTGACTATTGCCTAATCTTTTTTATTAAAAAATCATAGTTACCCTAGAAGAGCCAAAATTACTAGGACCATAATAATGTTTTAATCTTCTACTTAAAAAAGGACAAACTAATATGATCGTGAATCATGGGAGAACAACCATTCATCCAGATATTATCGAAGTGGTTGGTCGTATCAAAAAACGGATGGATGAACTGGGACATCCACCTATCTCTGAGTTGACACCTGAACAATCAAGGTTCTTTCATAAAGAAGCCATTAAATTTTATCATTTGCACAGAGAGGAAGGGGTAGAAGTAAAAGAGCGACAGATAGAACGCCTTAAACATCCTGTTCTTCCTATTAGGATCTATACTCCAACGAGAAGGAGTGACCTATCTAATCCTTATCCTGTTCTTGTTTATTTCCAAGGAGGAGGTTGGGTTTTTGGTGATTTAGATAGTGTTGATGCTCCTTGCTCCTTTCTTGCGAGGTATGCTAGTTGTATCGTAGTTTCTGTTCAATATCGTAAAGCTCCCGAACATAAGTATCCGCTTCCTATGATTGATGCAGCGGATGCAGTCAAATGGGTGCGAGATCACGCTCCGAATTTTAATGGTAATCCTAATCGTCTTGCTGTGGGGGGAGAAAGTTCTGGAGGCAATTTAGCTGCTGCTGTAGCGATTCAATTGCGAGATGAAGGAAAAATACCACTGGTCGCGCAACTTCTAATTAATCCTGTGACCCAATATGGCTTTGATACGCCTTCTTATCGAGCGGGTCATCGCAAGGGTCTTTCTCTAGAAACAATGCAATGGTTCTGGAGTCATTACTTAAAAAATCATGCTCAAGGGCAGGAATGCTATGCGTCACCTTTAAGAGTCGAGGATGGTAGTCATTTGCCACCAACTCTGATGGTAACTGCTGAACATGACCCTTTACGAGATGATGGCTTGATGTATGCTGAACATTTAAAGTCATTTCAAGTTCCTGTTAAAACGCTTCATTATGGATCCTTTATTCATAGTTTCATTCTCATGATACGGGTCGTTGAAGAGGCGAGGAATGCTTTACATGAAATCGCAGTCAACTTAAAAGAGATGTTATAGCACATAGTAATATGGAATACTCTAATACTTGCTACAAATGATCCCCACAACCCCCCCTTAGATATTTAGACTTCATATAAAAACACCTCCTTCGAGAATACTTGCAGTGGAATGCTCAGAGCAATTCCCTAAATTTAGCGAAAATCACCCTTTTTATTTGCAAATTATTCTTATATATATTACTATTATATCTAAATAATTGAAATAAAATCTCATTAAGTTGAATTAACAAATCATGCAACAATTAAGCAGTGGGTCATCGTTAATGCAATCGGATGGGGAAATTTCCTTACCCGGTGCTATTTCCAAGCATTACCTCGATAATCAAACTCGGCGAGAATCCAATGCTCGTTCTTATCCGCGTCGGATTCCTCTTGCGATTCGGGAAGCAAAAGGGGTTTATGTCAAAGATGCGGATGGCAATTCTTACTTTGATTGTTTAGCCGGGGCGGGAACACTGACCCTCGGACATAATCACCCGGTTGTCATTGAGGCAATGCAAGAAGTTCTCAAACAGGACTATCCCTTGCAAACATTGGATTTAACCACGCCCATTAAAAATCAGTTTGTGGAAGAGTTATTTGCCAGTCTTCCCCAAACGTTTGCTGAAAAAGCACGAATTCAATTCTGTGGTTCTTCTGGAGCTGATGCAGTAGAAGCTGCTGTCAAACTCGTGAAGACAGCAACAGGACGACGTAGCATGCTGTCCTTTTCTGGGGGATACCACGGCATGACTCACGGGGCTTTAGGGTTAACGGGAAATTTAGCTCCGAAGTCTGCCGTGGCTGGGTTGATGAGTGACGTACACTTCTTGCCTTATCCTAACGTATATCGCTGTCCCTTTGGGTTAGGGGGAGAAGCGGGACATCAAGCTAGCAGTCGCTATATTGAACATTTGCTGGATGACCCAGAAAGTGGCATTATCAAGCCTGCAGCGATGATTTTAGAAGTGGTGCAAGGCGAAGGCGGGGTTAATCCTGCCCCAGATGCGTGGTTACGCGAAATTCGGCGGATCACGCGCGATCGCGCCATTCCGTTAATTATTGATGAAATTCAAACGGGATTAGGACGGACTGGCAAACTCTACGCCTTTGAACACGCCGGAATTACCCCTGATGTGGTGGTGTTATCGAAAGCCATTGGGGGCAGTTTACCCTTATCTGTGGTGGTTTATCACGAAGATTTAGATTTATGGCAACCGGGGGCACATTCTGGAACCTTTCGCGGTAATCAATTAGCCATGGCTGCAGGAACGGCGACGATTCGTTACACCCAACAAGAAGACTTAGCCACACACGCGCACACAGTTGGGAATCGCTTGATGAAACATCTCCAAGCAACACAAGCAGAAACAGCTTGTATCGGCAATGTGCGCGGACGAGGGTTGATGATTGGCGTGGAAGTGGTTAATCCTGATGCCTCCGTTGATGTAGCCGGTTATGCTTCTGCTGATCCGGAAATGGCAAAACGGATTCAACACGAATGTCTGCGTCGGGGATTAATTCTCGAACTCGGTGGACGACATGGTAGTGTTGTGCGGTTCCTTCCTCCACTAATTCTCACAACAGAAGAAGTGGATCAGATTGCTGACATCTTCCACAAATCGGTCAAAGCAGCAGAACAGGAGTGTTAGGCTTTGGATTTTGAGCGTTATTTCCTCAGTGATTCAGCAGACAGTATTGAGGCATATCAAAGCGCGATCGCGACAGCACAGAACATTCTTATTGAAGCCTCTGCAAATCAGCCTTATTCTGGGGCAACCCCTGAAACCCTAGCAGAAAAAATTGCACCGCTTAATCCTTGTCCCATTTCGGGTGAACAATTGCCAGTAGTTCTTAATAAGCTAGGAAAATTAGTCGTCGAGCATGCGGTGAATGTTTCTCATCCGCAGTGTATCGCTCATTTGCACTGTCCTCCTTTGATTCCTGCCATTGCAGCGGAGGTGTTGATTAGTAGCGCCAATCAATCCTTAGATTCTTGGGATCAAAGTCCAGTGGCGACATTTCTCGAACAACGGTTAGTGAACTGGCTGTGTCAGTTATTCGGCTATCCCAGTCAAGCCGATGGCATATTTACCAGTGGCGGAACGCAATCCAATTTTATGGGCTTGTTACTGGCGCGAGATCATTACTGTCAAAGCCAACTCAATTGGTCGGTCCAACAGCAAGGATTACCGCTGGTTGCCCACCGCTTTCGCATCCTGTGTTCGACGGTTTCGCATTTTACCGTGAAGCAAGCATCCGCATTGTTGGGATTGGGAGAACAAGCGGTGGTTACCGTGGAAACCGATGATCACTATCGGTTATCTTCGCAGGGGATAGAACGAACCTTAAAATCCTTGCAAGCTGACGACTTAATTCCCATTGCTTTAGTGGGAACAGCCGGAACGACTGATTTTGGTAGTATTGACCCCTTACCTGAACTGTCTCAGTTAGCCCAAAAATACGGACTCTGGTTGCACGTGGATGCAGCGTATGGGGGCGGTTTAATGTTAAGTGAACATCACGCCTCCAAACTGACAGGGATTGCGGAAGCGGACTCGCTGACCGTGGATTTTCACAAACTGTTTTATCAGCCGATTAGCTGTGGGGCATTTTTACTGCGCGATCGCGCTCATTTTGGCTTAATTAAGCGTCATGCAGACTATCTCAACCCGGAAAGTAATGCTGAAGCGGGAATTCCCGATTTAGTCACCAAATCCATTCAAACCACCCGTCGCTTTGATGCCTTGAAATTATGGGTTTCTTTGCAAACCTTGGGTCAAACGGGATTGGCTGACCTGATTGATACCACCATTCAACTTGCCCAAGAGACCGCTTCTAGGATAGCCGAAGACAGTGATTTAGAACTGGCAAACCAACCTGAAATCAATGCCGTAGTGTTCCGCTATCATCCAGCGCATCTGCAAGAGAAACAACAGCGCAATCGCGTTAACCGTGAAATTCGTCAATCGTTGCTGGAAAAGGGAAAAGCTGTGATTGCCCAAACCCAAATTGCTGGGGACGTTTACTTAAAACTAACGCTACTAAATCCGCGCACTACCAACGCTCACATCACTGAACTTTTACAAGAGATTAAATTCATTGCGAATCATGACTGCACTGCAAACCAAACCCCAACAAACGACAGCAAAACAAATTGCTGAACATACCACGCTGAGTAATTTTCTTAATTGTTATCTTCGAGAAACTGGAAACGGAAACCGTCTTAGTATTCAGTCTTTACTCTCGGAAACCGCTAAGAATGTCTTAACCCAAACTGGTGCCTCAGAGGTGATTCACTGTACGTTATCGCAACAAGGAATCGAACTGTTTGCCGGTTTACGATATGGGTCGCCCACGGGTCGCCATTTATTCTATTTTCCCATGTATTATCAAGTGGCTGGTGACAAGCTACTGACCCTAGACTACATTACCCTTGCTACCCTCATCACCAAAGAACTAACCTTGCTTCGAGGCGGTGATGGACAACAGGGGGAATTAATTCTGCGGGTGATTCAAAGTAATCACTGTTTAGAACAGTTTATTGAAGCCCGACAAGCTGATACTGATCAGCTTTATGCCCTGAATCGATCCTTTATTGAAACCGAACAATCCCTTATTTTCGGACATCATTTGCATCCCACCCCAAAAAGTCGTCAAGGGTTTACCGAGGAAGAAGTGGGGATCTATTCACCGGAATTAAACGGTCAATTTCCCCTGCATTATTTTCGCGCCCATCACTCCATTGTTCAGGAACAATCAGCTTTTGCCGAAAGTGCCACTGCTATGATCAAAGCAGAATTACAGTCTGATCCTGAGATAAGTGATGAATTTAAACATACCTACTGTCATGAGGATGACTATACACTAATTCCGGTTCATCCTTGGCAAGCGCGATCGTTACGCCATCAGCCTGCAGTTCAGAAGTTATTGCAACAGGGATTATTAACAGACTTAGGACAACAGGGAAAACCCTTCCTTCCCACCTCTTCCATTCGCACGGTATATCATCCGGAGTCTCCCTTCATGTTGAAGTTATCCCTAAATGTGAAAATTACCAACTCCGTGCGAGGAAACCTATATAAAGAATTGGAACGAGGGGTAGAAATTACTCGCCTTCTCGATAGCGTCATTGGGAAAGAGTTAAAAGCCAATTATCCTAATTTTGAAATTATTCGCGATTCGGCTTATCTGACCATTCCCCTTGACGGACAAGAATCTGGATTTGCGAGTGTGATTCGGGCTAATCCTTTTCCTGAGGAAACAAACGCCACTTGCATCATTGCCCTCTGTCAAGATGCCCTAAGCGATCACCGATCGCGTCTTGCCCAAATCATTCACTGGCTAGCCGAAAAAGAACAGCGTTCAACCATCGCAGTCAGTCAAGATTGGTTTGCCCGTTATCTGCAAATCTCTCTTGATCCGGTGTTATGGCTCTATTTTACTCATGGCATTGCTGTAGAAGCCCATCAACAAAATAGCGTTTTAGAACTAGAAGGGGGTTATCCCAAACGATTCTTTTATCGAGACAATCAGGGATATTACTATCGCCGTTCCTTCCATGAAATTTTAGACCAGATTCTGCCAGGAATTGCCGAAAAAAGCCAAACCGTCTGTCCTGATGAAGTAATTGATGAACGGCTAACCTATTATCTGTTCATTAACAATCTTTTCGGGTTAATTAATGCCTTTGGTGTCGCGGGATTAATTGACGAAGGCTTACTCTTACAACAATTACAAACAGCGTTAGATCGCTTTCAAACAGTTAATACCGGAGAGTCCAAGTTATTAGAAAACTTGCGCCAACCGAAATTAAGAGGGAAAGCCAATCTCTTAACCCGCTTCCACGATATGGATGAGTTAGTGGGATCAGTGGCGACACAATCGGTTTATGTGGAAATTGATAATCCTCTCACTTTAGTTACACCAACCCCTGTGTAGTTATCAAACGACTCTCGCAATCAGAAATTATCTTTGACTCGCTAGATCTCTGACATAGTAAACCTCCATGGTTCAATTCTTGTACAAATGTCTATTTCAAACACGATTCCAGAAATTGTCTATCATACCTACGATCGCGCAATTGAAAAAGAAATTAGCTTTCGTCCGGTTACCCTCGACCAAGATTTAGACCGAATTCATCACTGGATGAATCAGCCTCATGTCATTCCCTTTTGGAAACTCAATTTTTCTTTAGATCGCATGAAAGCGCATTTAGAAAACGCCCTCGCCGACTCCCATCAAACGCTCTATATCGGACTTCTAGATGGTATCCCGATGAGTTACTGGGAATCCTACTGGGCAGTTGATGATATTGTGGCGCGACATTATCAAGCTGATGCAAATGACCAAGGCATTCATTTATTAATTGGTTCCCCGACGTTTCTCGGTCAAGGATATGCACTCCCTTTACTGCGGGCAATGACAGCATTTCAATTCCAACACTCGGCAACCCAAAAAGTGGTTACTGAACCCGATATCCGTAACGACAAAATGATTCACATCTTTAAGCGGTGCGGGTTTGTCTTTCAAAAAGCCATTGATTTACCGGATAAACAAGGGGCGTTAATGTTCTGTCGTCGCGCTGAATTTAATCGGAGGTGGAACCATGATCTATGATCTTCTTGGTGTGGGCATTGGTCCCTTTAATTTGGGGTTAGCTGCGCTTGTTGATCCCATTGCTGAGATTGAAGCAATCTTTTTAGAACAAAAACCGCAATTTCAGTGGCA
The DNA here is from genome assembly GCA_964617275.1 of uncultured Dactylococcopsis sp. Classification (GTDB taxonomy): domain Bacteria; phylum Cyanobacteriota; class Cyanobacteriia; order Cyanobacteriales; family Rubidibacteraceae; genus Halothece. The sequence continues at coordinate 14,008 of CAZTXK010000004.1, forward strand.
TCCGGGCTTACTGATGGAAGAAACCACGATTCAAGTTCCCTTTCTGGCGGACTTGGTGACCATGGCAGATCCATGCAGTCCCTATAGTTTTCTCAACTATTTACACGCCCATTCCCGCCTCTATCATTTCTATTTTTTTGAAGACTTCCACATTCCACGACGGGAGTATAACCATTACTGTCAATGGGTATCAGAACAATTAGCTAGTTGTCGCTTCAGTCAACGAGTAGAAACGATTACTTGGATAGAACAGACACCCGAGAGTTATTTTCAGATACAAACGCGGAATCCTGAAACAGGAGAAACCCAGCAATATCAAGCGCGAAACCTTGCTCTCGGGGTGGGGAGTGTGCCGAAAGTGCCCCCCTGCTTTCAAGACTGGTTAGACCAAGACAATATCTTCCATTCTGCCCAATTTTTACAGAAGCGCGATCGCGCTCGTCAAGCTGAATCGGTTACAGTCATTGGGTCAGGACAAAGTGCAGCGGAAGTCTTCTATGAACTCCTTCAAGACCAGCCTAATTGCCATTATCGCCTAGAATGGCATACCCGTTCCCCCGGTTTCTTTCCCATGGAATATTCCAAACTGGGCTTAGAACATTTCTCTCCCGACTATACCGATTACTTCTACCATCTTCCCCAAGACAAGCGGGATTGGGTACGATCTCAGCAGGATTTGCTTTATAAAGGCATCAGTTTTGACACCATTGCTCAAATTTATGATTTACTTTATGAGCGATCCATTGGTGGGGTTTATCCCGATGTGCGCCTCGTTTCCAGCTTGGAAGTGAAAGAAGTAGAAAGCACTGCATCTGGTTATCGCTTGGGATATCGTCAATGGCAACAAGAAGAATACTTTCACCATGAAACCGATTGCATCATCCTCGCCACCGGATACCAGCATGGGATTCCCAACTGCTTAGAAGGAGTCCAATCGCTAATTCAGTGGGACACTCAAGGGCGTTACATGGTTAACTTTGATTACCGACTTGCCCTTACCCGTGATATTACCAACGATATTTTTATCCAAAACGGAGAACTGCATACCCATGGCGTTGGTGCGCCAGATTTAGGGTTAGGGGCGCATCGTAATGCCGTGATTATCAACACTCTAACGGGACGCAGTGTCTATCCCACCCAAAAGCACAATGTTTTCCAGCAATTTGGGGTGAAATCATGAAACCGTCCCTGCGATTAACCAGCGCCACCCTCTTTTTCTGCATCTTTCTTGGCTTATTCACGGAAGTTTTGCTTGCGCCCTTTTATCCCCAATTCTTCCGAAAAGTCTTTGGTGTGGAAGACCTCAGCTATACGGGATACTACATCTTTATTTGTCGTCTCACGGTTGTTGCTATTTCCCCCTTGTGGGGATTGTTCGCCCGTTGGATTGAGGTGAAATGGCTACTCTATTGCGGTCAAGCGGGGGCTGCTATTATGACCGCCCTAATGGCAACAGCAAATAGTGCTGAACAGTTTTTGGGCTTCACCGTGGGCTTATTACTGTTCAAAAGTAGTTATCTGCTGGTGTATCCCTTAATTATTCAACTAGCGGAAGAAGAGAAACGTCCGACAATTGCAGGGACATATCAAGCTGTCTTCCATGGCGCGATCGTTAGTGCCACTGTTGCTGGGGCGTGGATGGTGAATCAGCAAGCCCCTCTTTCTGTATTTTACGGGATTGCTTTGGTTGATCTCTTTCAACTTGGTTTATGTTTTTTTGCCTTAAGAGGCGTTTCTACAAGGAAAGCAGGAACCACCCCATCTAAGCAACCTGAAAAAGCCGTGGGCGATCATTGGAAATTCATCCTTGCTATGGGGATCGTCGTTTTCACTTTCCAACTGGCAAATCAATCGATCCGACCTTATTTCACCCAGTATGTTACTGCTGCTGAACCGTTTGGCGTGAGTTTGTTCACCAGTAGCTTTTTATTTCTCATTCCCAGTGTCATGGCAGTTACCGCTTTGCCCTATATCCGCAAAGTCGGTAAACCGCAGCATTTACCCCTCCTTTATGGCTTCGGACTAACGTTATTGATTATTAGCTTGTATAGTCAGGGTTTTGCCAATAATCTTCCGATTCTGGTCATCTCTCGCCTAGTTTATGGCTTTTTCTTTGCTGTCACTCAAGCTGCCCTAGAGTTACAGCTTTTTGGCAGTAGTAGCCAAAAACGCCTGCATTTTAACTATAGTCTTGCTATTGCTTTTGCCAATGCTGGTCATTTAGCTGCACCTCTGTTTGCCTCTTGGCTGGTGGAGTCTTATAGCTTAGCAACCCCTCTCTTAGCTGCGGGAACCATATGTGTCCTGAATTTAGTCTTCACCCAACTCACGATCTTTCGATCGCGCTTTACCGAAAAACTTAAACCTTTACCGATCTCAAAACAGGAGTCATCCTCATGAATCAACAAATCTTACACACTACCCTTACCTCCGAAAATTGGCAATCTGTCAGTCAAACGCTACTAGCGAAAATGTTTTCTGAGTTTCTTTATGAAGAAATTATCAAACCAAACCTGATCGAAAAACAGGGGAACATCGCAACTTATGAACTGACGCTTCCCGAAAGCATTGCTTATCGGTTTCAAGCCAAACAGCGTCTTTTTGATAGCTATCACGTCTTTCCAGAAACAATCCAGCGACGGGAAGGAAAGGTCTGGGAAACTGCAACTAATCCCATGCAGTTTGTCCTCGATATTCACACCACCGTAGGGATGACCGCAGAAACCACCGCCCATTTAATTAAAGAACTCCATAATACCCTTCTCGCTGATACTCATATCAAAGCAAATCAACAAGAAAAACAAACCGATCTTACTACCCTAGATTACGCCCATCTCGAAGGAGAAATGACAGGACATCCTTGGATTACGTTTAATAAAGGACGGATTGGCTTTGGCTATGATGATTATCTTGCCTATGCACCGGAACAAAAGCAACCGGTGAATCTGGCTTGGATTGCTGTCAGTCAAGATCGCGCTCAATTTCAAGCAGTGACAGGGCTTGAGGAACGAGACTTTCTGGAAGCAGAATTAGGACAAGAAACCCTCAGCCATTTTGAAGCGATTGTTGAAGATCACGGCGTTAATCCCGAGAATTATCATTTTCTCCCTATTCATGCTTGGCAATGGCAAAATGTGATTATTGCGCTGTTTGCGGAAGATATTGCCAATAGCAAAATTATCTATCTGCGATCGAGTGAAGATGCTTATCTTCCCTTACAATCGATCCGAACTTTCGCCAATATTACCCATCCTCTCAAGCATCATGTAAAAGTGCCTCTCAGTATCCTTAATACTCTAATTTATCGTGGTTTACCGGGAGACCGTAGCGCGATCGCGCCGAAAGTAACAGAATGGGTCACCTCGATCCGTGATAATGATCCATTCCTCCGTGATGAAGCCCGTCTCGTCTTACCCGGAGAAGTCGCCAGCATCAACTATAATCATCCCTATTACCAGCAACTGACTGGCGCACCATATCAATATAAAGAAACCTTGGGCTGTATCTGGCGAGAAAGTGTTCTTTCCTACATGGAAACAGGGGAACAACCGATCACCCTAGCCTCTCTTCTCCATGTGGATCATCAAAATCAACCCTTTATTTCTCAACTGGTGGCGCGATCGGGGTTAAGCCTGGAACAGTGGCTTGGTCGTCTGTTCAATACCGTCCTTCCGCCTCTCTTACATTACCTCTACCAGTATGGCGTCGCCTTTTCCCCTCACGGTGAAAACACCATTCTTGTGCTGAAAGATAATATTCCCCATCGTCTCGCCATGAAGGATTTTGTTGATGATGTCAATATCAGTCGTCATCCCTTACCGGAATTAAAAACCTTACCCGATGACTTACGTGCTGTGTTACTGACTGAACCCCCAGAGGGCTTGTGTCAGTTTATTTGGGCAAGTTTATTAATTTGTCACCATCGTTACTTAGCTGACTTACTCGACACCTATCACGACTATTCGGAATACAAGTTTTGGTATCAAGTGCGCCAAGCGATTCTAAACTATCAAGTAAAATTCCCAAAACTGCAAGATCGATTTGAATTGTTTGATTTATTCGCGCCTACTTTTACAAAACTGTGTTTAAATCGTAATCGCTTAATTACCTACGGTTATGCCGATGACGGCGATCGCCCCCATGCTGCAGAATATGGAAGAGTTAATAATGCGCTTAATGCCGTTGCGGATGCTTCTGTAGTCCGTTAAAATTTTGATTTTGCGCTGGCATCCATTGACTAGGATAAAGGCGCAATTTCTCGCTACTTCTTTTCAAATTCTTGATATTATTCCTCTTCCTCATTATCATCTTCTTCTTGTTGTTGTTCCATTTCTCTTAAGACCTCAGGATCAACAGGTAAAATAGCTTCTAACTGAAAGGTTGATTGTAATTGCGGCGTGTTAATGGGGAAAAAGCGATTTTCTTCAAAAGAGAATCTTCCTTGTGGCTCTTCTGCTATTTGTGTACTAAAATTATTGACTAATAGTAACGGTTGTAATTGCTCTAAATTTCTTAATAGTTGTTGGGTTTGGGAGTAAGTTCCTGTAACTTCTAAACTGTAAGTTTTGCGTTGAATTTTGCCATCAACAGCACTGCCAAAAGAACCGTCTTCAACCACTTGGGGGGTTGCCATTTGAGGATTAAAACTTTCTAGTTGAAACTCGCTATTTTCTCCTGCTACTTCCACTGGGCCAATTTGTGCAGCCGTTCTTTCAATGGTTTGCTCTAAGTCAAATAATAAGACATCTAAACTCTCTCGACTAGACAAAAGAGCTAAAACTTGATTTTGTTGTGATCTAACTTGATTAATTTCTCCTTCTAGTTCATTAAGCCGATCGCGCAAATCAGGTTGGGCTTCAATTTGATCTTGTAGTTGATTTCTTTGACTCACTAAGTCATCGTATTCTTGTTGCTTCGGTTGGACTAACTGGAACCACAAATAAATCGCGCCAATTACGCCAGCTACCCCCAAAATAATGCCACTAACAAGGGGAGTAAAGGTAATTCCAAATGCTTCAGGATAGTTGCCGCCTTCCTCTTCCAGCTGTTCCTCTTCGGGTAATTCGTCACTAAATGTCATGATAATTTCTTCCTCTTAATTTCTCAGTGGTTATTGGACAATCCCTTGATCTTGTAAGGTTTTGATACGAGTTACTAAACCCGTTGCCCCTTTCTCCTCTAAAGTATCTAGTAAATTAGATGCAGGCTTATCATTGAGTTGAAAAGAAATGGTGTAACTAATGACTGGCGTGGGAGAGATTTCCTCAACATCTTCAGGAAGTTCCTCAGCCAGTTCAACACTAAAATCAGTTTGGCTAGCTGATTCTAGATTAACACTTTCTGGATCTATAAAAGGAGAGCGTTGTAGGGTCAGAAAAAAGTAGTTAACTGTTTCAAAAGATTCCCCAATCCCTTCTACACTAAAGCTATCTTCTCCACTTTCTTGTAAAGAATTAACTTGGAGATTGCGAGGAGCGCGATCGCGCACATCTTGTAAAATTGCCGACATGGGTTTAATGGTATTAAAAATATCAGCAAGAGCCTTTAAATTTTCTCGCGCCCGTTCTAATTCTTCTTGTTTTTGGGTCACTTGTTCGGCTTTACCTTGTAATTGACTTAATTCTTGTTGCAACTCACTCACTTTCCTTTCTACGCCTTGGATTTGTTGAGAAAGGATTAACTGATATCCAAACACTGCAGCCGGTAAAGCCACGCCAACAATTGCACCAATAATGAGGGGTAATTTATCGTTAGCAGAACCACCTGAATCCAAGGTTTGTTTTTGGGTTTCGGTGTCCTTGCGCGGGGCTGGCTGTTCTTTCCGTTCCCTAAGAAAATTAACATCTAAACTATACATAATTGAGCCTCCTTTTACACTTCTCGTAGGGCTAACCCTAAAACGGTTCCTAAACTTGCCCGTCGAGCCACCGAAATTTCTTCATTAGTTTCTAAAGATAAAGCCTCTATCGGATCAATTTGGATGGTTGGAATATTGAGACGCTGATAAAAAAAGCTGTCCAATTGACCAATCCCAGCGCCTGAACCCGCTAAGAATATTTGTACAACTTCTAAGTCTTCGGCTTGATTTAAGTAATAATCAACAGAGCGGCGAACTTCATCCGTTAATTCTCCTAAGACTCGCTGTAACGCCCCCATCCCGGGATTGAGAGGGGTTGTCTCTTCTTTGGTTTCACCAGAAGAAAGGGGTAAGGTCATCTCTTGTAAGGGTTCTAAATTGCGAGAGGGAGGAAGATTCATGGCGCGACTTAAAGCGCTTTGCAGTTGAAAGCTGCCAATGGGAATGGTGCGATTAAATTCTGGAACCCCATCCACAATAATGGCTAACTCAGTGCTATCAAATTCAATATCCACTAGCACCACGGCTTCTTGAGAGGGATACTGTCGCAGTTGTTCTCGAATGGTCCGAATGAGCGCGATCGTGTTAATCTCAAGCGTATTCACCGTTAATCCCACTTGTTGTTGGAAGATATCGAGATACATATCTGTGACTTCTCGCCGTGTGGCGATGAGTAAGACTTGCACCTTTTCAATCCCATCCTCATCTGCAAAGTAGCCTAACTTCTGATAGTCTAAATCGACTTCCTCTTTCGGATAGGGGAGATATAATCCCGCTTCTTGATTGAGAACCACATCTCTGAATTCATTTTCATCCTCTTCCACTTCTGCTGGCACAGGGATAATATTAACAATGGAGTCTCGCATGGGAATGGCGGTACTCACACTTTTCGTGCTAATGTTATTTTCCTCTAGTGCTTCTTTAATTAATTCGGCAAGAGTGGGTGGATCAAAAATTTTGCCCTCGGTATAAATCCCTTCTGGAACTTCTTTACTGGCAAGGGCTTGCAGTTCATATCCTCGATCGGTACTACTCACTTTGGCAATGTTAATTTGGTTTGGGGTAATTTCAATCCCTACCCCCTTTCCCTTCTTGGAAACAAATCCGGGGATTAATTTTGATAGAAAGTTTAACATCTGTTTAATCGCGTCATTTGGTCACAGTTTACTGCTATAGAGGGGTAAATGCTTAATTTTCAACAATTTTCTGTTTTTTTTAAATGATCTCATACACTTTTTAGGAAGAATTTAGCATAATACCAATTCTGAAAACCTAAGTTACAGTAGATCCCCCCTCCCTTAATCAGGGCTTCCAGCCTATGGATCGTAGTGGGGTTAATGGTATAACTTCCGAGATTAGAGCTTTTCTGTTCTCGGCTTTTGCTAGAATCGTCGTGATTAGTCATTCGGCTACAATCAACAATAACGAATCAGTATAGTTTCCAGAAATGGTATTAGATCAGTCTCCCTCATCTCTGACTCAAAAAAGAAAAACTTTGAGCCAAGGCAATATTTGGTTGAAATTACTTATTTTTGGAGTTGCTCTTATCACAATAGTTGAGTTAGTTTGTCGAGGGGTAGTGGAGTGGTTTTGGTTTCAAGAAGTTGATTATTTAGGGGTTTGGCTAACACGATTCTTCACGGAAATTGGGTTAGGGGGAGCTGTTTTTAGTCTTTCTGTAATCTTTTTAGGACTCAATTTTATTATTGCCGAGAAACTAATTTTATCTGAATCTTCTCCTAAGCAGCCAATTCTGGGAGGAATGAAACTGCGATCTTTATTGACGCTACTGGGACTGATTTGTGTTTTAATTAGCTTTCTTTTGTTACATTATTTGCAAATTAGCTTATCTTTTTTATCATTATTTTTTGATTTCCCTTTTTTGAAAAATATTTATGCGATTCCTGATTTAACAGAAAATTATGATGTTTCTAATTTAAAATCCTTTTTAATCTCTTCTCTAAAGTTACAAGATATTAAAATTCTGCTCCAACAAATCTGGGAAGCCAAATGGCAAATTTTTGTTTTAGTTGCTTTTTCGGGATTTCTGCTAATTAAAACTCGTTTCGGAGTTAAGTTATTTGCTGTCGTAATTAGTGTCTTTTTAGCCTTAGTTTTAGCTTTAAATTGGCAACAGTTTTTACTATTTTTAAATGCAACCCAGTTTGAGAAAACTGATCCGTTTTTTGGTCGGGATGTGGGATTTTATGTTTTTACCCTTCCGATTTGGGAATTATTAGATTTTTGGTTAGGAGGACTCTTTTTATATGCGTTATGTGCGGTTAGTTTAATTTATTTAGTTTCAGATAATAGTATCGCGAAGGGGAAATTTTCAGGATTTTCCTATTCCCAATTGCGTCATTTATATGGGTTAGGGGGATTGGTTTTACTAACGTTATCGTTAAGGCACGGATTAGCACGATATGAATTATTATACTCAGAACGAGGGGTTATTTATGGGGCAAGTTATGCGGATGCGCAGGTGCAATTCCCGATTGAAACATTTTTAAGTATTACTGCCGCGATCGCGGGAATTTGGTTATTGGCGCATGCTCTCACCCATTCCCGTCGTTTTCAAATCAGCGGACGTTCCCCGTGGGTTGCTCTTATTATATATGGCGTGGGGCTGGTGTTAGGAGCGAGTTTAACGCCGTTAGTCCAACAGTTTGAAGTACTTCCCAATGAGTTAGAGAAAGAAAAACCTTATTTAGAACGGTCAATTAAAATGACTCGCGCCGGGTTTGGTTTAGATCGCATTGAAGAACAACAATTTGATCCGCAAGGAGATTTAACGTTAGAAGATATTAAAGCCAATGATCAGACGATTAGCAATATTCGGCTTTGGGATAGTCGCCCAATTTTGCAAACCAATCGTCAGTTACAGCAGATTCGTCTTTACTATGAGTTCCCTGATGCTGATATTGACCGCTATACCCTGTTAAGAGATATTGATAATCCAGATAGTGCTAATGAAAAGACTGAACGCCAACAGGTTATTATTGCACCGCGAGAGTTAAATTTTAGTGCAATTCCCGATCAAGGTCAAACTTGGGTCAATCGCCATTTAGTTTATACCCATGGTTATGGGTTTACCCTTTCCCCTGTTAACCAAGTCGGTGAGGGAGGATTACCTCGGTATTATATTCAAGATATTGGTACCGGAGAAGAGGAAGAGGCGGGAAGATTGAGAACCGCTAATCCGCAGATTCGAGATAGTATTCCCATCGGTAATCCCAGAATTTATTATGGTGAGTTAACTCAAGATTATGTAATGACCCAAACTGGACAATCGGAGTTAGATTTCCCTCGGGGAGAAGAAAATGCTTATAACATTTATAGCGGTAACGGCGGGATTAATATTGGGAGTTGGTGGCGAAGAGGGGTATTTTCCGAGTATTTAAAAGACTGGCAAATGTTGTTTACTGAGAATTTTACCTCGGAAACCACCTTGCTAATGCGACGGAATATTAAAGAAAGAGTCAGCGCGATCGCGCCTTTTTTAGGGTTCGATGATGATCCTTATTTAGTCACAGCCGAAACAGAAGAGTCTTTAGCAGGAACAGAAGACAGTCATCTTTACTGGATTCTGGATGCTTATACCATAAATGATCATTATCCTTATTCTGATCCGGGGGATTATGGATTTAACTATATCCGTAATTCAGTCAAGGTGATTATTGATGCTTATGATGGCGATATCCAATTTTATATTGCTGATGATGATCCCATTATTGAGGCTTGGGAAAAGGTCTTCCCAGACTTATTTCAGTCTCTAGACGAGATGCCAATTACCCTAAAAAGTCACATTCGCTATCCCTTAGATTTATTTAAGGTACAGTCAGAAAGACTCTTAAATTACCACATGAGGGATCCGCAAGTTTTTTATAACCGTGAGGATCAGTGGCAAATTCCCCAAGAAATTTATGGGAATGAAGCGCAAGCCGTGGAACCCTATTATCTTACGATGAAACTGCCCGACGCGGAACGAGAAGAGTTTATTCTCTTGCTTCCCTTTACACCGCCAGAACGGAATAATATGATTGCTTGGTTGGCGGCGCGATCCGATGGGAGGTTTTATGGGCGACAATTACTATATCAGTTCCCAAAACAGAGATTGATTTATGGGCCAGAACAAGTGGAAGCCTTAATTAATCAAGATCCGGTAATTTCTCAACAAATCTCCCTGTGGAATCGACAAGGATCGCAAACGATACAGGGAAACTTATTAGTCATTCCCATTGAAGAATCATTACTCTATGTGGAACCGGTTTATTTAGAAGCAGCGCGAAGCAGTTTACCAACATTAATTCGCGTGATTGTGGTGTATGAAAATCGGATTGTTATGGCGGAAACGTTACAAGGCGCGATCGATGTCATTTTTCAGCCTGAACAAGCAGAAGAGTCGCCAGCGATTCTTCGTTCTCTAGATGATGAAACCACACCTCTACCTGAGTTAGAAATTGAACCTTAGGCGTGGCGCGATCGCGCTTAAAT
>CAZTXK010000004.1:24458-29611 GCA_964617275.1 uncultured Dactylococcopsis sp.
AACGCCAGCATAAAGAAACCAAAGGCTACCATCACGATCGCGGGACCGGAGGGAATATTAAAATAATAGCTAAGATACATCCCGCTAATGCTAGCCATAACCCCAATAACTGCCCCTAATATCATCATCTGATGCAATCGCTTCACTAATAAGTAGGCAGTCGCACCGGGAGTGATTAATAAAGCAACGACTAAAGCTAACCCCACTGTGGTCAGACTGGCAACAATTGTCAGCGACATGAGGATAATCAGCCCAAAGTCTAACAGATTGATCGGCAATCCTGAAGCCTGTGCCCCTTCGGGATCAAAGGTGTAAAATAATAATTCCTTATACAACAGCGCGATCGCGCCTACCACAATAACAGCGATGACCACTGTATTCATCACATCTCTAGTTGTCACTCCTAAGATATTCCCGAAGAGAAAGTGCAAGAGGTCAATTTTGTTGTTTTTCTGAACAATGGTGATTAACGTAATGCCCAGAGAAAAGAAAGCAGAATAGATAATGCCCATAGCGGCATCTTCTTTAACCGGCGATCGCGTTCTCACCCAAGCAATCATCACGGCACTAATTACACCGGCAATAAAAGCCCCCAAAAAGATATCAACGCCCAAAATAAAGGCAATGGCAACTCCTGGCAATACCGAGTGACTCACTGACTCTCCCAGTAACGCCAGTCGCTGCACCATCAAATAACTACCCACCACAGCACAAATAATCCCGACCAAAATCGCTGTCATTAGCGATCGCTGCATAAATCCATATTGCAACGGTTCAATCAGTATTTCTAACATTAATCTCCTTACGCGGCTTCTGAGAAAAACGCAATCCGATCGCCGTAAGCCGATTGCAAGTTCTCAGTATTCAAAACGTCTTTTCGCGTACCGTGGGCAACTAACTCCCGATTCAGTAAAATCAAGTCATCAAAATTAACAATGGAATGCCCCAAATCATGATGCACCACTAAAACAATATGCCCCGCTTCCGCTAGTTCATGGAGAATGTCAAAAATGACGCTTTCCGTTTTCTTGTCAATCCCAGCAAAGGGTTCATCAAAACAGAAAATATGTGCCTGTTCCGTTAACGCTCTTGCAATAAAGACCCGTTGTTGCTGTCCCCCAGAAAGTTCACCAATGGCGCGATCGCGATACTCACTCAATCCCACTCGTTCTAAACATTCTGCCGCCACACGACGAGAGACACTTGAAAAGCGATTAAACCAACCCGTTTTCCGCACGCGCCCCATCATTACCACATCCCAAACCGTTGCGGGATACGTCCAGTCAATTTTTGATCGCTGCGGCAAATACGCCACCTGATTCAATTGTTCGGTGAGAGGTTGGTTTTGGAAGCGAACCCTGCCTTGCACCGGATTCACTAACCCCAGCATGGCTTTAATTAACGTGCTTTTCCCTGCCCCATTGGGCCCAATCATTCCTGTCACCCGTCCGGGGCGAATTTCACAGTTAATTGCTTTTAGCGCCAGCACGCGGCGGTAGTGAACTTCCAGTTCGGAAATGTGAATCCCTTCTCGGGGGGTCATCGCAACTCTCCTGAAATATGAAACAATTGTGAGAAACTGTTGGCTATGATAGCATGACTCTCATCTAAAAATGAAAGAATTATGAAAAGATGAGCAAGCACAATCCCAGAAAATACGGGTTGGCAATGATCGGCGCGATCGCGGGGCTATGGCTGATTGGTTGCAGTCAAAGCACTCCCACAGAGGGCAATGAGAAACCCAGTGTGGTTACCACCAGCACCATGATTACCGACTGGACAGAAAAAGTTGGCGGCGATGAAATTGATGTTAAGGGGATTTTGGAACCGGGGGCCGATCCCCATGTTTATGAACCGGTACCTGCCGACAGTCGGGCGATGGAAAAAGCAGATCTCATTTTTTACAACGGTCATAATCTGGAACCGGAATTGGTTAAGGTGATGAATGGGACGGGCATCAGCGAGGAGAAAACCTTAGCGGTTGCCGAAGTGGTCACGCCTTTTGATTATGAATATGAGGGGCAACAAGTACCGGATCCCCATGTTTGGGGCGATGTAGAAAACGCAATTAAAATGGTCAAAGCAATTCGCGATCGCCTCATTGAACTGTCTCCAGAAGATGAAGCAGAATTTAGTGAGAACGCAACCCAGTACATCGAACAATTAAAACAACTGGATAGCTGGATCATTGAACAAACCCAAACCATTCCGCCAGATCAACGTCAACTGGTTACTACCCATGATGCCTTCCAATACTATGCCCGCGCTTACGGATTAGAGGTAACTGGAACCTTAATTGGAATTAGCACCGAAGAACAACCGAGTGCCCAACGAGTGAAAAACTTGTCTAATGCGGTAAAAGAAAGCAATGTTCCTGCCATTTTTGCTGAGACAACGATCAATCCCGCTTTAATTAAAACTGTCGCCGCCGAAGCTGGCGTTAAATTAGCCGAACAAGAACTCTATTCCGATTCTATTGGGGCAGCGAATAGTGAAGCAAATTCTTATATTGGGATGCTGGTTGTGAATACCCGTACCATTGTCCAAAATCTCGAAGGAAATTACACCGCCTTTGACGCTCTCCCATAGGATGACAATACTTTATAATAAGCAGAAAAAGCAGTGCTATAATCGGCATTTATCCACATTTTCCGAACTATCACTAAGCCCAAAGATGGTTTGAGGAGTGCAAAAACCATGAAGTTGCGTGAGTTATTAGCAAGAGTTCCGAGTTTATCTTCCCTTCCCAATTCTCCGAGTCTGGATCAAGATGTTTCTTCTATTACCACAAATTCCCATAAATGTCAAGAGGGAACGGTGTTTGTGGGCTTACCCGGAACCCGAGTCGATGGGGGAGATTTCTGGCGAAGCGCGATCGCGGCGGGGGCTGTAACCGCCATTATTACGCCTGAGGCAGCGAAACGATATCCCCCTCCAGAGGATGCTTGTGTTTTCCCTGTAGAGGATATTATAGGGAGTTGTGCAGCTTTAGCAACGGCTTTTTATGGTTATCCTTCGCAAAAACTCAATTTAGTGGGGGTGACGGGAACAAATGGCAAAACAACGACCACCCATTTGATTGAATTTTTCCTTTCCCAAGCGCAATACCCGACAGCATTATTTGGCACACTTTATGCCCGTTGGCAAGGGTATAATCAAGTGGCCACCTATACCACGCCCTTTGCGGTGGAATTGCAAGAACAACTTGCCCAAGCGTTACAGGCAGGAAATGAGTATGCGGTGTTGGAAGTAAGTTCTCATGCTTTGGCGCAAGGGCGCGTTAAGGGCTGTGAGTTTGAAGCGGCAGTATTTACCAATCTTACCCAAGATCATCTCGACTTTCATCCCACCATGGAAGACTATTTTCAAGCGAAGGCGTTGTTATTTCGCCCTGAATACTTAAAAAATCGCGCTATTATTAATCAAGATGATGCCTATGGTCAACGCTTAATCTCGGAATTGCCCCCAGAAAGAGTTTGGCGTTACAGCACGGAAGATGCAACAGCCGATTTATATACCCAAGATTTAACTTATGAAGCCAATGGGGTACATGGGGTATTAAAAACGCCCGAAGGCGAGATCAAGTTTCGATCGCCGCTAGTGGGAGAATTTAATTTATCTAATTTGTTAGCTGCGGTGGGAGTGGCGTTACAGTTCGGGGTAAAATTAGAGACGATCGCGCAGTCTTTACCTCACTTCCCAGGCGTTCCGGGGCGCATGGAACGGGTAGAAATTGACTCAAATCAAGAAATTAGTGTGATTGTTGATTATGCCCATACTCCAGATAGTTTAGAAAACTTATTAAAAGCCGCGCGTCCATTTATTCCCAATCGCATGATTTGTGTCTTTGGTTGCGGGGGCGATCGCGATCGCGCTAAACGTCCGATTATGGGAAAAACGGTTGCCGATTTAGCTGATATTCCCGTTGTCACTTCGGATAATCCTCGCACGGAGGATGCCCAACGGATTATTAATGATATTTTAGAAGGGATGCGTGAGGGGAAAGAACCAATGATCCAGCGCGATCGGGCAATGGCAATTCAAGAAGCAATCCAAATGGCACAACCGGGGGATGGTATTTTAATCGCTGGAAAAGGGCACGAAGACTATCAAATTTTAGGCACAGAGAAAGTTCATTTTGATGATCGCGAAGAAGCCAGAAAGGCTTTACTAGCAAGACAAGAGGGTGGAAATTAACGTTGAGAATTTTGGTGATCCACAAATTTTAACTGCTGATAGAGGGTTTCAATACGGGGTAACTCGATTCCCTTTTCTTTTGCTACCCGCAGCGGATTCCCAAAGATTGCTTCCACTTCTAAGGGGCGTTTTGCATCGCGATCGAGCTTCATGCTGGTATGATAGGGCTTCATTTTTTCGGTTCTTGCGATTAAATTGGAGATAAAGGTTTGAGATAAAGCGCGATCGTTGGCTTTAGCCCCTTCTCTCACTTCCATAGCTAAGGCTTCTGCTAAGGATCGGGTTTGGGGATTTTCCATAATTTCTGTCGTTGTTGCCTCCAGCAACGCCGATAAGCCATTAAACGGGATATTCCAAGCCAATTTTTCCCAGCGAGTCAGCAACAAATCCTCACTAACCTTAACCGGAATCCCTGCTTTTTGGAAATCCCCAGCCAAGCCTTTCAACTCATCTGTAATTCCAGCTGCCTCACCATCAGGGGAATATTGCGCCATTTTAATGGTGCCATAATCTAGATGTCGAATGTGACCGGGGGCAACTTTATTACTACAAATAAAACATAACCCCCCCATAATCGGATTCGGCACAATATTTGCAATTGTTTCCTCCGCCCCCAATCCATTTTGTAATAGCAAGACAAGCCCATCTGCTTTCAGTATCTGCGGCAAAATTTCCGATAAAATTGCGTTCTGGGTTGCCTTTAAAGCGACAACAGCCACATCACAGGGAGGAATTTGGGAAGGATCATGATAGGCTTTAACAACGGGTAACGTAAAATCCCCCTCACAGGAATCAATCTTCAAGCCTTGCGCCTTTACTGCCGAATAATCACTTTTGAGCAAAAAATGGACATCAAACCCTGCTTGCTGTAACCGCCCTCCATAATAGCCGCCAATAGCCCCTGCACCAATAATTGCATACTGTCGCTGTGACATAGATTTTTACTTACAATTTAC